>NZ_DATNPA010000651.1:0-5191 GCF_036703385.1 Allocoleopsis sp.
GCGCCAATTAAAGAAGGGTAGGTCTTGTACCTACCCCGACAATTTTTGCAATATCGTCAACACTTAGACGAGCTTCAGATCTGGATATTCAGCCATTAGATCATCTGAGGTTAGGGTGTCGCCTTCAGCTTGGGGTGTCCAAAGAATTTCTACAGCGAGTAAGCGATCGCTAGAAATACTACCCATTTGACGCAGAGCTTGACGCAGGTCATCGGAGCTATTGATAGTTGGTAATTCCAGCTTGCCTTGAGTCCCTACTACAAGCGTAACGACAATATATTCACCCGGTGCATCTGTTGCCACTAAATCTCCACCAGCACCCGATAAAGAAGTTTGGGAAGCACTGTCTCTAAGCTGATTATTGACATTCGAGAGGGTTTCTGCGGTAAACTTGCTCCGCTCTGCCAGTGCCAATTGATTAAATTTCGCTTCTGCTGCTTCCAGTGCCGTTTGTTGAGATTGAGCCGCACCGTAGACCCAGTATTCAGGATGGCGTAGCAAAGCTAAAGTTGACTCTTGCAGAACTTGCGCTCTACCCTCAGCCGAACCTGTATCTGCACTAAGCGCTAACTCATCTAGCTCTTTTTGCAGACCACGAGCCCCCTCTAAAAGACCCACTTGTACACGACCTACCGAAATCTTGGGGTTGCTGTAGCCTGGAACATCATTATCACCCCCCTCACCCATACGGCGGAAGGTTTGCACCAAGAAATTAGCCAGTGCAAAGAAAATCAGGATACCAAATATACTGCCAAATCCGCCGCCAAATAAGAAGGGCATCAAAAAGAACGACCCTCCAAATCCACCGCCCGGATATCCATAACCGTATCCATAGCCCCCAGCCGGTGAGCGGTAGCCACTACTGGGAGGTGAGTAGGTACGACTGGGTGCGCGGAAAGAACCACCACCAATCCGACCTCCACTTCTCGCCGCTAGAGCACTACCAGCGTTCCCCAAAACGAGGGAACCTATCAGCCCAAATACAAAAAGGGATTTCAAAAAAGGTTTAATTGCTGAAAAAAGTTTGTTACGCATAGGAAAACCGTTACTCTCCAAGCTAAGTGAAACTTTAGCGGCTCTAGTAGCTCAAAACATCTTTTGACCAACAAGTCTTAAGGTGGAAAGCCAAAAAAAGGGAAATCCGCAAGGGGTTCTGCTAGCTCCTTCTCTAATTTACCGCTACCGTCCACCTAGCTGGGAAGCCACCCTGGAGGGATTCCCGATAAAAATAGCCGTAGTTTCACTTTGCCTTTTACCTTTTGCCTGACTTATCCGCCCCCAACAATCGTGACAATTTCCAGCTTGTCGCCTTCTTGGACTTGAGTCTCGGACCAATATTGTCGATGGAGAATTTCACCGTTATACTCTACGGCGACTAGGCGTGGATTTAAGCCTAGCTGTTCTAGGAGCTGGGGAAGCTGAGTTTGGGGCGCACAGGTACGGCTTTCACCATTCACTTGAAGAGTAATGCGATCGCTTGTGTTAGACATGAGACTCAGAGACGCGAGCTTCGAGGCTACGGAGGGTTTGCTGTCGTGTAAGTTGAGATAGGAAGTATTGGGTGATTAAAGTAGGTTGCTCAGCTTGCATGATGGCACGCACAATTGCCACACGCTGTGCACCTGCGGATAGAACCTCGCTAATATTACTCGGATCGATTCCTCCGATCGCAAACCAGGGTATTGTTGCCTGCTTAGCGGCATATTCCACATACTCCAAACCCGCCGCTGCTTTACCCTCTTTGGTCGGCGTCTCATAGACGGGGCCGACGCCGATATAATCTGCTCCTTCATTGATCGCACGACGCATTTCCTCCGCATTTGTGGTCGAGCGACCAATTATGCGCTGAGGACCCAGGAGTTGCCGCGCCAATGCGATCGGGATATCCTGTTGACCTAAATGGACACCATCTGCATCCACCGCCAAGGCTAAATCGACCCGGTCGTTCATGATAAATAAAGCCCCATAGCGATGGCACATCTGGCACAGTTTCTGGGCATAGGAGAGTCTGATTTCATCATCTGCGGTTTTGTCTCGGTACTGTACCAAAGTTAGTCCGCCTTGAAGTGCCGCTTCTACTGTGGTAAATAGCTGATCTGTAGTGGATGTGACTAGGTAAAGATGCGATCGCGTCAGGAGCTGATGACGCTGATAGGCCAGCAAATTGCTCTCCAAGGTATAAACTCGGTAGCGCATCTGCTTAAATACTGCGCCCATCTCTGGGTGATAAAGCTTGCCGTATTCTTCCAAAACCCGCAACGCCTCTTCCACCCGGCAAAGATTGGCCTGCAAAAGCTGCTCAATACTAGAGCGCTGTTCTTCTTTGGGATGAGTCAACTCGGTGCCAGGGTCTTGTGGAGTATTCCGTGACGCCCGAATTTCTTGAGTATGCCAGCTAGCTAATTCTTGGCGCATTTGCTTGCATTCGTTTGCCAGTGAGCCGCTATTGAGACCAAAACGGCACCACTCTTCAATGATGCGTAAGCCTTCTCTAGCTCGGTCTAAATTGGCGTCTAAAATGCGGCAAATAGCTGGCTCTTGCCATCTACGACCGCTGTATTGAGCGCTCATCGCTTGCCTTCACTCCATTATTTGTAATCGTAACAGGGCTTCTTTAGAAGATTCCGACCGGATTGGTTTGCCCGTCAACGCCAGAGCAGATGAACCTCGTTTAGATAAGCTGGTACCACTGATGATGATCTTGAACTCGTCATTTTATACAGCAAGAGAAAAAAGGTGACCGCAAATAATAAGTTTTATCCTATCCTCAAGTCGGTTAACCTTTATCGAATTCGGTCGATAAAAGACAAATTGCCTGGCCACTGCACAGATGGTTCTCACTTGTCATGGAGTTAATCATCTTGATTGGTCTGCAAGCTTCGGGGAAGAGTACCTTCTTGTGCCAGTATTGGGCGGTAACCCACGAACTCGTCAGTAAAGACCTGATGCGGAACAATAAAAATCGTGCGCGAAGGCAAGCACAGCTCGTTGAATCTGCACTACAAGCGGAACGTGCCGTCGTAGTTGACAATACCAACCCTACGGTTGAGGAACGAGCATCACTGATTCAGATAGGCAAGCTATACGATGCACAGATTTTAGGCTATTACTTTCAATCCAATGTTAGTGATTGTCTTGAGCGCAACGAGCAACGCACAGGTAAAGCCAGAGTGCCAGATGTGGGAATTTACGCCACAGCTAAGAAGTTAGTCCCCCCTTCTTATGCAGAAGGGTTCCATCAGCTATTTCATGTGAAGATGACGGGTAATTCAGCTTTTGAGGTTCGTGCGTGGACTGTAACTGATGGATAGCGATCGCTTTGAACAAAAAATGCGTTCTGATGAGTTTGTTGCACGCCTGCTCCAATAGGGAAAGAGCGTTTACAGGCGTAGAGATAGAGTTGGTCTGAACCTGATTTTTTACGGAAGAATAAAAAAAATCCTGTAGTAAACCATCATCCTAACTCCTCAGGGGTTGGTCGTGACCTTTGGCTTGCCAAGATAGCAATGCCAGAATTGAAGCAGTGGTGTAAGGGCGCATCTACTAATTCTCGCTACTCACACCATTCCTATCAGCGTTCAATGCAAACTAAATTAGAGATTGATTTACTGGAGCAATTAATTGACTTGCTCCAAGCTTGTTTTTCGGTTGACGAAGCGGACGCAGCACTGAAACCGTTAATGCAACAACTCTTCCCTAAGGAGGTTGGTGCAATTTATGTCATCAGTCCCTCACAAAACTTGGTAGAAGCGATTGCCCTTTGGGCACCGCCAGAGGCGATCGCAACTTGGGGTGCTTTACCCTTGACGAGCGATCCCATCTTTACCCCAGATGAATGCCTTTCCTTGCGGCGAGGACAAGCCCATCTGGTAGAAGACACCCATCACGGTTTGCTTTGTCAACATGTTCGACCCGACTCCTCAGCGGTTGAAACCTTGTGCATACCGATGATGGCGCATGGGGAAACATTGGGAGTTTTGTATATTGGTTCACTTTATCGGGGACGTATCACCCAAATCAAACCGTTAGCCGAGACGGTTGCAAAACATATCAGTTTGGCGTTAGCGAACTTGAAACTCCGGGAGACGCTAAATCACCTGAGACTGCGTGACCCACTTACCAAGCTCTACAATCGACGTTACTTGGAAGAATCCTTAGAACGTGAAATCCAGCGGTCTATTCATCAGAGACTACCTTTAGGTCTTGTCCTGCTCCATATTGATCGCTTTGAGGACTTCAACAACCGATTGGGCCATGCTGCTGGTGATTTACTGTTGCGAGAAATCGGTCTATTTTTACGTAGCCAAATTCGCGAGTGTGACTTAGCTTGCCGTTACCGGGGTGAAGAGTTTCTCATCTTGCTGCCGGAAGCGTCTTTAGAGACAACTCAACAGCAAGCGGAACAACTGCGACAGAATATAAAGCTATTGAATTTTCAACATCGCGGTCAAGCTCTTGGCTCCATGACGATTTCTTGTGGGGTAGCAAGTTTCCCTGAGCATGGATTGACGGCACAATTGTTACTCCGGGAGGCGAATGCAGCCTTGAGGCAGGCTAAAGAACAAGGGTGCGATCGCATAGTGACCTTCCCTTCTTCAATTTAAGAACAGAGTAGGTACCGATTTTCTTTTCTACTTCATCCTTGATTCTTGACACTTCAGAATTTCTTTAGATCACATTCCTTACCCATCCCCCCAGAGGGGATGCTAACCTAAGGGATAGCCGGGGTGCCTCTGACAAACAATGCTGATGCGCCCTAGCAATTGAACTCGAATCTATTGGTAGGTACGTGACGTGGTTGCCACTCCTGAAAAACCTCAACAAATAACATCCCCTCGCACGGGCGGTAATGATCGAGTTGCTGTCTTACTCATGGGTTATGGCGAAGTCGAAAGCTACGAAGATTTTGCCAACTACAACGAACAAGCTTTAAACTTACTCACTGCCAAATTTGCCCCTGTTCCCACTTGGGTTTATCCGCCACTGGCGAAACTTCTGGCAATGTTTGACTTGCACGAGTGGGGACACACGCACGATAATTTTATCTCTCCCCATAATAAAATCTTTGAACAGCAACGGGCAGGGATTGAGAAGCACTTGCAGGAAAAATGGGGCGAACGAGTCCAAGTCTTCAAAGTTTATAACTTCTGTGCTCCCTTCCTCGCTGAACAAGTCCTCGCGGAAATTAAAG
>NZ_DATNPA010000652.1:0-4597 GCF_036703385.1 Allocoleopsis sp.
CCACAGCTTCATCCAGGCACGCGGTCAGGTCAGCATTTCGCTGTTTCAAGACAGCGATTTCCTGCTCTAGCTGTTGAATTCTTAGTTCCTGGATTGCTTGTGTGGAATAGGCTTGGGGTTCAGTGCGAACCGCATAATATCTGTTGCGGCTTGCAAACATAATCGCTCTGGCTTGCAAACAAGGCGAGAGCTGGCTCAAATTATTTGCAACTAAAACGGCGTTCTGGCTCAAATTAACTGCAACTCAGCTCAAATTGTTTGCAACTAGCTTGCAATCATCCGACTCGACTCAAATTATTTGCAACTGACCGATGCTGGGGGTAGGTATCAAGCTGTGCCTCAAAGCGGTAGTCCTGCTGACAGCATTTGTTCCTGTAATTCACGAGTGCGGACTGGGTCAAGCTGCCCCCGAAACAGCGACCGGATATCGGCAGGTTTAGTGTTAAATTGTTCAGCTAAGCTTTTCACGTTGTAGCCGTGCCGAGTCAAGTTTGGCTCCAGCTCATTAATGTCCTTCGACAGAATGGATTCCACAATCGCCGCCGTGACTGGCTTTTCTCCAACTTGGTACGCTTCCTCCAGCGCCAGTGTTAAATGCTGTTCGATTTGGAGGGGTGTTCTCAGTCGCATGGCGAGCATGTCGATAGCAGATGCCTCTAACAAGTCAAAGATTTGGGTGTCCTCACCTGTACAAGCATTAAGCAGCCATCCAATGTACTCTCGCTGACTCCCAATCAAGCTGTCCAACGAGAAGACTGTAGCCCGGTAGCCAATTTCTTCCATCGTCGGACGGCGCAGATCGTTTTTGAGTTTGGGATGACCGGCGAGAACTACAGAGAGAGTACCACCACCATCTTCAACTACCTCAATCAAGCGTTTGAGTCCGGTGAGAGTACTGCTATGCAGGTCATGAGCCTCATCAACAAAGAGTACTACTGGCTTCTTACCTTTCTTGATCAGGTCGCGCAGTTCTCGCTCCCGCTTTTCGCCTTGGGTAGAAATTTTGATATCCTTCTCTGCTGACAAATCGTAAAACAGGGCGCTAATCAGTGTTGCTAGCGTCGCACGGTTCTTGTCCACTGAAAGTGATTTCGAGACGAGAATCTTGCCTTCTTTCTCCAGAGTCTCTTGCAGTCGGCGCAAGGTGACAGTCTTACCACAACCCACAATTCCCGTCAAAACAACTAGCCTGCCAGAGGAGATGGCAGCTTTGATGTCTTTGAACATTTGCTTTTGATGCGCCGTCTCGTAGTACCCAGCTTTACGGAACTCTTTAATCAAGCTGTAGTTTTCCATCACCTCAGTAAGCATGATGTTCCCCCTGTGACCCCGGCTGAAAGTACTGCCGTACTCGCTCCATAACCGTCTTTTTCTGCAAGGTCTCGGTCAGTAACGCATCAATAAAAGCCCGCTGTTCAGCTGGCAATCTTGCCAACGGTTGACCGAGGTAATCTGCGATCGCTCGTTTGGCTAATAGCACAGTTGGATAAATGAATTCCTGGAATGGATCGGGGTCATGGAAGGGTGTCAGGCTTGGATCGGGTGCTTGAGGCGAGGAGACCATTAACTGCAAATCTGCATTGCCATCCAGTGCAGCACGGGGTAAATTCAGTTGTTTAGCCAAGGCAGCAATACGGTCAGCCCGTTCTTCAGTTCTGGTTTTCTTAAATTTGCGATAGCGGTGTAGGGGAATAGGACCATTAACTGGGTGAAAGGGTCCGTAGCGCCGCTCGTCTTTCTCGACATACAGCTCGTTATCAAACAGACCCCACCAGAGGATAACGGTTTCCCCAGCCAAGTCAGGATCTACTTGATAGGCCACGCCCTCAACCGAGACTCTGGCAGTAGCATCTACCTTTCGTCGTTCTGGTTCACGAGCAAAAGTACAGAACCGCTCCCAATTGCACATTTCCTGTACGCCAATGGCTGGTAGATTCTGTAGCCAATCTTCCATCCGCGAGTGCGATTCTGTGCGGTGCGGTCGGTCATTGTAATGCAGGAGATACTTATGCAGCCATAGGTTAGCCTCTGTCTCGGTTTCCGGTTTATGAAAGTGATACAGGGTTTCGTGTGCTTCTTTGACCGTCCGGAATGGTCTTTCCACTTTGCCCTTGGCGCGAGCCGTCACTCGCCGACCATCCTTACCATTAGGCATGTGGGTGACGAGCTTGATATCTAGACAATCCATGACATTTTGAAACACCCGGCTTTTAGCAATTGGTCCATTGTCCGTGTAAAGCATCTGCGGAATTCCCTGGAAGGGAAACCCATTTATCGCCTTCACTGACATTGCCGTGAACAAGAAACGCAGTGCTGCTTCCACATCCTCTCCATAGACGCAGTGGTATTCCTGATAACACACACCACTGCGGTCATCAACGACACTGTAGAGCATCAGTAGCGGGTTGCCTCTCCCTGGTTCTACCCAGGAAGGCTTCTCGACTTGTTTCAAATCCGATGGACTCAGATCAAAATGCCAGCATTCATTACTGTGTTGAGCTTGAAAGCGGACAGCCGGTGGTTGTCGGGTCATGAGTCGGTGATCGTAACCCCAGGCTTTGAGGTAGCGATTAACAGTCGATTTCGTCAGTACGCCCTTGGGGGGTTGGATAAAGCCGTTTGGTGTCTCCATACCAAACTCTTCGAGCAGCTCAATGGCTCGTGCGGTAGAGACATGTCGTCCCTTCTTATTACAGGTGCGAATTTTGAAGGCCGCAATCACTTCGCAGTAGCATTCCATTTCGGTTTGAGACAGCTTTCTGGGTGCCCCCCGATCTGAGCGATGGATTGCCTTAGCTCGCACCCGTTCCCGCAAAGCGCGATATAGAGTATCGCTTGACACGCCATATAAGGCTGCTGTCTCTTCAATCAGGAGCCGACGCTCCGGGCAACGGGGCGGCAACATCTCCAGGCGACGGCGCAAGTTAATCAGCGCCTCTGTAGGGATCTGCTTGCGGGTCACGAGAAGTTAGTTCGCCTCCGCGATATCGTTATTTTGTTTGTACCAGAAAACTGGTCACAGAAATTACATTCCGTTGCCAGTTTGACCAAAAAAGAAGATGATTTGAGTTAGATTTGCCTCAAATGAGACCGTAAAACTCACCACAGAAATTTTTGGGGGAGAAATGCGCTGTGGATGCACTCCCGATATCTGAAGCACAAGTATTACTTACCGAATATGAGGCGTTCCTCTCAGGTAGGACGAAAAGCACGGTTGATGCTTATATGCGAGCCTTACGACAACTCATACTTTGGCTAGCACAACGTCCAGGCTGTGGAGGGCAGTTTCATCCTGAACATTTGACCAAGACGGCAATGGAAACTTACATCGCCTACCTGGATACCCAAGGTTACAGCATCGCTCATCGTGCGCGGGTTAAGTCAGCCGTCAGTGGTTTTGCTCATTGGCTCATTGAAGAGAAGGGGATTTTACGGCGCAATCCTACTAGAGGGTTAAACATTCCGCCACAGCCACTGTTAGCCCCAAGACAATTGACTCCTGACCAACGTTATATCTTACGCAATCTCGTCGAACGGGATGACCATCCGCGCAGCGAAGCACTTTTTGCATTGGGATACTGGGCTGGCTGCCGCGTGAGTGATGTGGCTTGGTTACTTTTAGAGCATACTCATGTTGGACCCAAGGTCGGGTGGCTGCATGTCGGGTACAAGGGAGGTAAAGCACGGGATATCGATTTAGTTAACGCCGCTAGACGACCTTTGTACGAATACATCCATCACGGGGGACGAGACTCGGAAAGTCCCTACACTTTCACTTCACAGCGAAGTCAACGACTGACTGAAGCAGGCATTCACCGTTGGTGGAAGAATCTTAAAGTTCACGCCACTGTTGACGAGTGGGAACTCATTCATGATGTAACTTTTCACGACCTACGGCATGATTTCGCCCACCGAGCGCGTGAGGCAGGCTGGACTTTGGAGGAGGTTGCTTATTACCTCGGTCATATTACCAACAAGGGAACTCCAGCTATTCAAACTACTGTTCGGTACACGCTCATGAGCCGACAGCAGCTGAAGGCTAAGCTCGGACTCCTCAAGGGCTAAAGTAACCCTCTCCTCAATGCGGACATGATATTAAGCGTCGTTGCAAATAATTTGAGCTGGAGCGGATGATTGTGAGCCAGTTGCAAATAATTTGAGCTGAGTTGCAGTTAATTTGAGCCAGAACACCGTTTTAGTTGCAAATAATTTGAGCCAGCTCTCGCCTTGTTTGCAAGCCAGAGCGATTATGTTTGCAAGCCGCAACAACTAGACAGCCGAGGACAATGCTGCTAGCAATGCAGAGGTGGGTGGCAACTTGTTTCATGACAGCTTTCTTTGAGTTGCAGATAAAGGAAGTTTAAGGCAGTTGAGCTCGCTTTCCGAAAAGACGCGGTGATGCGTAGAGTTTTGTAAAGACATCCTCGCGTTACCCTGTCTCCGTGGCCTCAGGTTCAATTACTGCCTCTGTGACGAAATCTTTGGCCTCATCAACCTGTTGATATCCATCAAACAAATTGGCAATCAATTAATGACAAGAAGGCTATTTATGGGTCTGCTAATCGATTGGTAAGCATCTCACTATTTAAGTGCCTAC
>NZ_DATNPA010000653.1:0-18995 GCF_036703385.1 Allocoleopsis sp.
AGGAGGGAGGAAGTCTTTGCATTGGTCGCATTTGGCATCCTGTTTAGCCTGATTATTCCCGACCTGATGAAAGGGAAGTAACCCTTACCTGGATTGGCATAGGTGTCCTCGTGTGGCAGTGTTTAAAGTTAACAACACAGCAATCACGAGAATGTTCAATCACCGTGCGTTTGTCCCCACGGGTACATCGTGGCGGATGAAAACGGTTTTAAGCAGGGAATTATAACCTGTAGCCTCTTCCCAAACATCCTGGTTGGCTAGGCGGATAGCCTATTCATTTCGGGGATAGACTTGGGGTTCGGGGTCTAGGAGGTTTAAAAGCACGGCATAGTCACCGGACGGCATGGAGCCCGGAATACTGATGTTGGTCGTGATTCCGACAGTTTAATCGCCCAGCCATAACCTAGGGTCTTGGTTCACTTTAAGGTAATACTTTTTCCCGGTTCGCGTGTGGCGCAAAACGATATTCGATTCCTTTTACCTTGCAACCTTCCTCCTTCCCTTTACCTTGCAACCTTCCTCCTTCCCTTCTGCCTTCTGTCTTCTGCCTTATCTTCACCAAAATGTAAGTATTCAGCCAGGCATAATATCACTCAGCAATCGCTTCTGAATGAGATTTGAGTTGTGAAGTGATCAGGGGTACTTTAGGCGCTAGGAAAAACCCGACTAAACTGGCAAAAAGGATGGGGGTGAAAGGGGCAAAATTAGTGAGTTTGGAGAGGAGTAAGGTTGTACTAATCGGTGTGCGCGTCACAGAGGCATTCAGCGCTGCCATTGTACAGATCATGGCCAAAGCCGGATTAATTCCTGGTATCAAAGCGGCTATCGCCTTACCAAGACAAGCACCCGTGAAAAAAATGGGGATAATAAACCCACCGCGCCAGCCTCCTGTGACGGTAATGCTGATTGTCATCATTTTGGCAAACGCTAAACCCAATAGGACGAGGACAGGAAAGGAACCATCAAGAACCGCCTCTAACTCGTGGTGTCCAAAATAACGGGTTAGAGGCAAAACAGACGCAAAACCCCCTAATCCTAAGCCTGCCACAGTGGTTCGCACATAGATGGGGCCGGGAATCTTGGCAAATAAGCGATCGCACCCTCGAAAAATGTTCATGAAAATCCATCCAGCTATGGCTCCAATAATGCCGAACACAATAGCCAGAGCAAAATCATCGATGTTATTGAGGGTGTAATGAGGGAAATGCCAGGTGGGTGCAATTCCGAGTTTGGTAATGGCGGCAAAAACCAAATAACTCGCGCAACTAGAGACGATCGCAGGAAGTAAGGCTTCGTAATACTCCACAACGTGCTGGTGATGTAGAATCTCTAGGGCAAACATGGCACCGCCAAGAGGTGCGCCAAACAGAGCCGTGAAACCTCCTGCCATTGCGGCTAGACTCATGGAGCGAAGTTCTTCACCGTTGAGATTGAGGCGATCGGCAAACCAGGTGCCAAAAGAACCAGTGACTTGTACTAAAGGGGCTTCTGGGCCAGCACTGCCGCCTGCTGATATGCTGACTAAAGATGCCAGAAGCATAGAAGGATTTTTACGAGCATCCAAGCGTCCGCCGCGAAAGTGGATATTATCGACAATTACAGCAATTTCACCCGGATTTCCCAGAAAATAAATCACAAGGCCAATCACCAATCCCGCTAGTGGCATCACAACTAACAGGCTGGGGCCTGTAAACTGTTCCAAAGCGTGAGTGATGAGTTCCAGGATATACCAGTACAGCCCAGCGAAAAGACCGCAAGCCGTACCGACAACAGCCCAGCGTATCACCCAGCGTGACAGCATGAGCGGATTACGCTTGACGAGGCCAAAAAGTTGAGGGAATGTCCGACGATGAGAGGGTTCAGTGGGCTGAGGCTTTTGAGGTAGCACTGCTTATTCCCCGATTTAATGAAGTGAAGCAAAAGATACAGAATGTATATATTCTTAATGCTAAAGGTTTCGCCTCAAAAAGCTAGCAATCCGTTTGGCTGGACTTTGGATTTTCGGGAGTGATACCAAATCCGGGATGACTACACCATTTTTGGAGAACGAACCACAGAGGCACAGAGGACACGGAGGAGAGAAGAGGAGGAAATTAAAGTTAAAAGGGGTTATAGCGGCGGATTTGGTATGACTGGGCTAGAGGCTGAGATGACAAGTCCTCCGATGGCTAAGCCGGAACCGATTGCAAAGGTGTTGATGTGGAAGTTGCGATCGCGCCACTCCTTTTGGTCAGGAGGGAGCAAGAAAACTATCTGTAGCAAGCATTGAGTAAATTGCTATTACGTTGGGACGCTTCTCACGTAGCGAGTACTACGAATGACAAATTATTTTCAGGACGCCTCTTTTTGCATTTATCTAACGGAAAATGCCTCATTAAACCGACGAGTTACAGGCTCGATTAAGAAGGTCAAGATAGATTTTTGGCGAGTTACAATTTCTCCCGTAGCTGCCATACCGGGAGTAAACAAAACATCTTGCCCGCGAACCTTCATTGCGTGTTGCCTGAGCTTAATTCGGGTGGGAAATACCAAGCCTAAATTCTTATCGACAATCGCATTGGGGCTAACTTGAATCACTTCACCATCCAGGGTACCAAATTCTTGAAAAGGAAAGGCTGCCATCTTGACCTTTGCTTTCATTCCCTCTCGAATGAACCCAATATCTCGGTTAAGAACTTTAACTTCTAGCACCAGTTGTTCACCATCGGGAAGAATCGAAAGCAACTCTTCACCAGCCTGTACAGGCCCCTTGGTTGCCTTGACACTGTAAACTGTACCTGAAACTGGAGCCTCGATTGTTTCCCGTTCTTGCTGTTTTTTCGCCTGTTCTAACTCACCTTCAACAGTTGTCTGTTCTTCGCGGCGCTTGTTGAGTTGAGTCAAAATTTCACTTTTACGCTCAGAATCAACACGAGCCGTGTCATTTCGTGCTTTTTGGTAAGCCTCTTGAGCTTGACGAATCTCTTGCTGTTGGGTAGCGATATCTTTTTTCAACGATGTAACTTTATCTTGAGCCTCAGTAACGCGATCGCTGGCTGTCGTAATCTCGGTTTGAGTCCTCGTCACCTCCGCTTGCGCCTTCACCAGTCTGTCTTGAGCCTCAAGGTAATCGAGTCGAGGTACGGCACCCGAAGAAAGTAGGGGTTCGTAGTACTTTAACCGTTTCTGTGCGTTGGCAAGGTTTTCTTGTGTTTTCGGGAGAAGGTCTTTGGCGTTGGCGAGGTTGGTTTGGGAATTGGAAACGTTGATTTTGGCATTAGCGAGGTTGTCTTGCAGGCGGGTGAGACGAACTTTGGCGGCATCGATCGCAGCCAGTTGACGATTAGCTTCTGCGATCGCACCGGCTTTAGCGGCTTCAAAGTCTCGCAAACGAGAGGTGAGGAGTTGATCTTGTAGCGATGTTCCAGCCGCCGTCTCTCCCTTGCGTTCCGCTTCGAGACGCCCTAAATCTTCTCGAATTAGCTTTGCCGATTTCGTGAGGCGGTCAACTTCGGTTTGGGGGAGGGCAGAATCCCGTTCAACGAGTACCTCACCTTTGTGGACGCGATTGCCTTCTTTAACCTTTACCTCCCGAATCGAGCCCTCACCGAGCGATCGCACGGGTCGCACTTGGGTTGTAGCCAGTAACTCACCCTGACCCACTGCCACTTCATCCACTTTACTAAAGTGAGCCCATGCGATCGTGCCAAACACCAAGACGCTGATACTGGCTGCTAACAGTCGAGTGTAGAGTGGCGGTAGCTCTTGCACCGCCTTACCGAGTTCGTAAGATAATTGGTCTTCCGGATTAGCAAACCGCTCTCTGGTCTGTCTAGCTTGAGCCGGCGAAGAAACTAGAGGAAATTGCATATCGTTATCCTAGCCTAAGCCCAATTTAGGGTAAAAAAACAAGCTGAAATTTCAGGATGACAAAGAATTTTAGATTTTAGATTAAAAGAATTTTGGGTTTCATGCCCATCCCTTTTTAGGGGATTTCCTTTTCTTGAATCCAAAATCCAAAATCTAAAATCGATTGACCCACCCCACCAAGCGCGAGACTTAGAATAGAAATAGAGACTGTTAAGAATTGTAAGGATCGTTCATGGCTGATCAGTTAATTCGCGCCACAGCGGCGGAGGGGGGCATCCGAGCCGTAGGCGTCATTACGACACGCCTCACTGAAGAAGCCCGAGGGCGTCACAAGCTCTCCTGTGAGGCAACGGCTGCATTGGGTCGCACAATGTCTGCGGGTCTATTGCTAGTTTCTAGTATGAAGCGAGAAGGGTCGAGGGTTAATATTCGCGTCAGAGGCAATGGCCCCCTGGGTGGAATTCTCGTCGATGCGGGATTAGATGGAACTGTACGGGGTTATGTGGATAACCCAGATGTCGAACTGCCACTGAATGAGCGAGGCAAACTTGATGTCGGGGGTGTTGTGGGCCGCGAGGGTTACCTCTACGTTGTCCGGGATGTGGGATATGGATACCCCTATTCCAGTACAGTTGAACTAGTGTCAGGCGAAATCGGTGATGATATCACTCACTATTTGGTAAATTCCGAACAAACGCCCTCCGCTCTGCTTCTTGGTGTATTAGTTGGGACAGAAGGGGTAAAAGTGTCCGGGGGATTGCTGCTCCAAGTTCTCCCTAAAGCCGCCACAGACGAAGCCTTAGTGCAAACACTAGAAGAACGCGCTCGACTCATTCAGCAGACAGGAATTACCTCTCTGTTAAAAGAAGGCAAAACGCTGCCAGAGATTCTGGAACAGCTGCTGGGCGATATGGGTTTGGTGATTCTTCCAGAAATCCAGATGGTACGCTTTCACTGTGGCTGTTCATTTGATCGCGTGTTGGGAGCGCTGAAGATGCTGGGCGAAGCCGAACTTCAGGATATGATTGAAAAGGATGATGGAGCCGAAGCAACATGCCATTTCTGCGGGGAAGTTTATCAGGCGAATTCTGATGAGCTGGCGCAGTTGATAGAAGATTTGCGGGCTGAGTCTGTTTAACAAATGTACGGATAAAGACTGGGGAATACAGAAGGGGTAAGAGTAAGGAAACGACGCCTTTCCGATTACCAGCCTTGAGTGTTAGTTCTAAAAACTTTCAATCGAGAAAGGCTAATGTATCCTTTAGTGGACGGGCTTCTTCCCCAGTCTCTGCCCTCCAACCCTCTTAAGTATAGGTAGCTTTTTCTGCCTTTGAGGGGTAGGATGGCAACTACTGAGGGTGTAGAGAAGCACGCTGGAACAGGCATAGCGCGTGGTGTGAGTTATGACCAGAAATCGAGAAATTCCCGACAGTTGGCCTGCCTCGAACTCTTCGCAGCCAGGTCAGGGCTCTAATTGGCAAGACCCAAGAAAAACGTTTGCCGCTAAGCCTCCTTTTGTGAATCCTGGCAGTGGAGTACCAGATGCGCCAATGACTGACAGGTATTCTGTTGCTCAAGATGTGGTGGCACCGAGAGTGAGTTCATCCCCACCCTCAAAAATTCGGCAGGAGCGTAAGCGAGGCTTTCCCCGACCTTGGCATTTCGGGGCGCTGTTAATTGTGCTGTTTTCGGGTGGGGTGGGATTTATCGCCATAGCCCTGTTGTTGAAGTTGCCAGCAGTCCCTAACTGCCCTGCGACATTTTGGCCGACGGCTTCGGCATCGATGCGGCTTTATTGCGCCCAATTGGCGGCAAACAAGCAGACCGCAGAGGACTTGCTACAAGCGATCGCTCTAGTAGAAGCGTTGCCAGCCGATCACCCGATGCGCAAAGAAATTAACCGTCATGTAGAACAGTGGTCACTTGATATCTTGAAAATCGGTGAACAAAAGTTTCAGGCGGGTAAGTTAACCGAAGCGATTGACATTGCTCGAAAAATTCCTACTCGTGTCTCTGCCTCTACTCTGGTAGAAAAACAAATCGATCGCTGGAAGGTGATTTGGGCGAAAGCAGAGGGAGTATATAGCAAAGTTGAGCAAGAGCTGAGGAAATCAAACTGGACTCAGGCATTTAGAGAGGCGGTAAAACTAACGTCGATCGATAACAAATACTGGGCAACCACAAAATATGACCAAGTCGCGAAAAAGATTCAGTTAGCGCGGGAAGACAGCGCTAAACTCGATAAGGCGTACCAGTTGAGTCGGGCTGAGAAAGTAGACGATATCTTGGAAGCGATTAGGCAGGCTGAGAAAATCTCTCGTGAAAGCTATGCGTACAAGGAAGCTCAGGATTTAATTGGTGATTGTGGCAAAAAGCTGATCAAACTGGCCCAGGCGCGACTGGAACAGCGCAACTGGGAAGGGGTTCTGGAAATTGCCAATAAAATTCCCCCAAGCGTGAAATTAGAGTCCGAAAAAGCCGACTTGATCGATTTAGCACAGGCTCTCTCGACAGCTTCCTCAGGAAACAGTTCGGATTTGGAAAGAGCGATCGCCTTGGCTCAAAAGCTACAGCCAGATCGTCCCCTGTATAACAAAGCCCAGGGATTCATCGACCGTTGGAAGCGTGAAACGGAAGATGTGGCAAGACTAGAACGGGCGCGGATGTATGCTGAGTCGGGCTTGGTTCCAGATTTAAAGTCAGCGATCGCAGAAGCGCAGCAGGTTCCTCGTGGCAATCCCCGCTACTCTGAAGCCCGCAAGGAAATCTCACGCTGGACGGCTCAATCCGAGACGATAGAAGACCAGCCCTATCTCGACCGTGCTGAGCAAATTGCCAGCTTTGGCGGTAGTCCCTCTTTACAAGAAGCCATTCAAGAGGCCAGCCGGATTGCCCCAGGCCGTGCTCTGTATAAGAAAGCACAAGGCAAAATTGCCAAGTGGACTGATACAATCCAACGGGAGCAAGACCAGCCATTCCTCGATCAGGCACGTACTCTGGCTAATGGCGGGAATCTTCCCGATGCGATCGCGACAGCTCAACAAATTAAAGCAGGACGCGCACTCTACAAAGAGGCGCAAAATGAAGTCAGAGGCTGGCAGATGGAAATCGAAGGTCAGCAGCTTTTACAACAAGCTAACCAGGCGGCTATTCCCGGAACTCCAGAGGCACTCTCATCCGCAATTCGACTAGCAAGGCAAGTTCCCAGGTCTGCAAGCGTTAAAGATGATGCCAGATCGGCGGTGAATCGCTGGAGCGATCAACTCTTATCAATGGCGAATGATCGGTCGTCCTATAATCTCAAGGAAGCGATCGAAATCGCCAAAATGATTCCCTCGGGGACTGATGCCTATGGTTCCGCACAAGGACAAATTCAGTCGTGGCAAAGCAGTTTGGAACCACCTCCTAGTCCGGTACAAACTAGCACAGAAGAGAGTGGCTTCTAAATAGGAGTTTGAGTTTATAGTGAGGACTTTATTCCTCTCGGAGTGGGCGCTTTAGCGCCTACTCTAAACATGCTTTTATTAAGGTGAATTTGAATCGGATATCTTAATCAGCTGTATTGCTTGAGGAATTTATTTCAGATTTTGCACGGTTTAACATAGATTCTTTCAGACGTTCATCGTGCTGCCGTTCCTGTGCTGCCAACTCCCGCGCTTGTTCCTGAGTCAGGTTACCCTCTTCGGGATTCTGTACCTCAGCCTGCGCACGGTTTAACATAGATTCTTTGAGATGCTCGTTGTGCTGACGTTCCTGTGCCGCCAACTCCCGCGCTTGTTGTTGGGTATTCATATGTTATCCCTCTATGGATAAAACGTGAGTCTGTACTTAATTTCACATGTTTATGGTTAAAATGTATCGAATTTAACAGAAAACTTCACGATTATAGGAGTTATCGAAAGTGAGAAACGGCTGACTGGGTTATTTGTTTAATTACCGCTAAGTCAGGAGTTGGGGTTTGGCTATCCATTCCTAACCAAAGGAGATACTCGATATTACCCGCAGGGCCAGTTAGGGGCGACCAAGTTAAGCCTTTATAGATCCAACCTAGGTTTTGGGCGGCTTGTAAGACTTGCGCGATCGCATCCGCATGGTCATTTGGATCGCGTACCACACCCTTTTTCCCAACCCGCGATCGCCCCACTTCAAACTGCGGCTTTACCAGCAACACCACCTCACGCGGCGAGCGCAGCAGATTCCACAACGCCTCCAGAATTTTAGTCAAAGAAATAAATGAGACATCCACAACCCCCAAATCTGCATAAACCTCTTCCTTAATTTCCCACCCTTGCTCAGGAGGAGTTAAGGGGGGTGTAATTCCATACAACTCACTCGGTTGCAGATAACGTAAGTTGGTGCGTTCTTTCAAAACCACCCGTTCATCATTCCGCAAATTCCAGGCAACTTGTCCATAACCCACGTCAACGCCGTAAACCCGTTTTGCCCCCGCTTGCAGCAAGCAATCCGTGAAGCCACCTGTGGAAATGCCTCCATCTAGGCAAATGCGCCCTTTTACAAGAATTCCAAACTCTTCTAAGGCTTTAGCCAGCTTCTCGCCACCTCTAGAAACGTAAGGTGATTTCTCTTTAATGTGAATATCTGTGGTGGTTTCAACCTCAGTCCCCGGCTTATCAATCACCTGCTGATTGACCATCACTTCACCAGCACGAATTAGCCGTTGCGCCTCTTGCCGCGATGAGCAGAGATTTAAATCTACTAATAATGTATCGAGTCGTTGTTTCAACCTTCTAATTGCTTGAGATATTATTCAAAGCTTTCTAAGCCACGCACGGCAACGGCGATCGCATTGTTCACAGCAACGTCTTTCTGTTCCAAGATGATATCTTCCCCAAGCGTTCGCTGAGCCACTACGCCACAAACACAAGCTGCCGCAAAGCCATACACACCTGCCATCTTAAACAGCGTACCGCATTCCATCTCATAGTTGAGAACATTTAACCGACGGTATTCCTCCGTGATACCTTGGAGCGATCGCAACAAAAAAGGATTCGCCGAATCCGTACGTTCCTGTCCTTCGTAAAACGTATCCACCGATGCCGTAATTCCTAGGTAATGCTCAATTTCTAATTCCCGTGCGGCTTTAACTAAGGCTACGGTAAGAAACGGGTCAGCCGTTGCGGGATACTCCATAGGAGCAATATCATTCGCCGCACCCTGTCTACATAATGCTGCACTACTAATCACCAGCGTCCCCACTGGCACATAGGGTTGAATCGAGCCACAAGTTCCGATACGAATAATTTGCCGAATGCCGACTTGCACCAATTCATTGACGACAATACTCAGGGAAGGAGCACCCATACCACTGGTAGCCGATAAGACTGAGCAACCATTTGCTAAACGTCCCACATAACTATTCAGTCCCCGATTTTCCGAAAGTTTTACCACATCCTGCAAATAGTTCTGAGCAATCAGTCGGGCACGTTCCGGATCGCCTGATAATAAAGCAATGGTGGGAGGTGCTAAGCCAAGGTCATCTCGTCCAAAGCCAATGTGATAGAAGTGGTGATGAGTCATAGATTTGAGAGATGCGATCGCCTATGATGGCTGCTAATACCAAATTTCATTCAATTGCATTCAAACGTATCACTCTCTCCTTCTCTTATCTCAGTGTTCTGGAGTGCCTCTGTGGTTCGATATAGCAAAAGGCAGAGGGCTCCAGGGCAGAAAGCAGAAGGTTTATATACTGGTACATGGTCGTTTCAGCACAGGCGCAGAGGACGTAAAGAACAGATAGTGAATAATTCTATCAATCCCATAACTCGCCGTGGTATTACTGGCGGATATCAAAATCTATGAGCCAAAAAACTCGCGGCGTGATTGCCGCTGGACATGAAAAAACTGCCGAAGCTGGGATTGAAATGTTTCGCAATGGTGGAAATGCTTTTGATGCCGCTGTTGCTGCTATTCTTGCTTCTTTTGTTGCTGAACCAGGACTTACCTCTGCTGCGGGGGGGGGATTTCTCTTAGCACACACTCAGGATAACCAAAACATTCTTTTTGATTTTTTTTCTCAAACCCCACATCAGAAAAGACATACAGAAGAGATTAATTTTTATCCGGTGGAAGTCAATTTCGGAGACGCAGTGCAAGAGTTCCATATCGGACTGGGTTCTATGGCAGTTCCGGGAAACCTTGCCGGAGTATTTCATGTTCATCGAAAGCTCGGTAGACTTCCTTTCCATGTGGTTACTGAGCCAGCTATTCATTATGCTAAGAATGGGATTAAATTAAACAAATTTCAATATTACTGTTTAGCCGAGATTCTTAGCCCCATTATTACGACTGATAAAGGCGGACAGCGCGTTTTTTCCCTAACAGGTGAGCCAATTGAGCCGGAAGGGACGTTAAGAATGAGAGACTTTGCTGAAACTTTAATCTATTTAAGTACAAAAGGTGTACAAGAGTTTTATCAAGGAGAAATTGCCCATCAGTTAGTTAAGGATTGTCAAGATTTTGGGGGACACTTAACTTTAGAGGATTTAGAACGTTATCAAGTCATAGAGAGAAAACCGTTAACCATCAATTATCGGGGAAATACTCTACTGACGAATCCCCCTCCGAGTTCGGGTGGCATTCTCATTGCCTTTGCCTTAAAGCTATTATCGAATATTGATTTAAGTCAAGTTGAATTTGGCAGTACTCGTCACTTAGAAATTTTGGCTCAGGTGATGCGGTTGACGAATGAGGCAAGAAAGGATGGATATGATTCTAATCTTTATCAAGAGGACGTTGCTGAATGCTTCTTAGCAGATGAACATCTTGCCAACTATATAAACCCCTTTATAGAAACGGCAAATAAATGGGGAAGCACTACTCATATCAGTGTGTTAGATGGCGAAGGAAATGCTGCCAGCGTTACTACTTCTAACGGTGAGGGTTCTGGGTATGTGATTCCTGGTACAGGAATTATGATGAATAATATGCTGGGAGAGGAAGATATCAATCCTCAAGGATTCCATCAGTGGAATGAAAATGTACGAATTTCTTCAATGATGGCTCCTACCTTAGTCTTAAAGAATAATCAACCTGAGATTGTTTTAGGAACAGGCGGATCTAAACGGATTAGAACAGCCATCTTACAGGTAATCTCTAATATTTTAGATTTTGGAATGTCGGTTCAGGAGGCTGTAGATAGTCCGAGAGTTCACTGGGAAAATAACCTTTTTAATATTGAACCGGGATTGGAGGGAGTTCATCAAATAACACTCCCTGCCAATCATCAGTTACTGAGATGGCAAGAACAGAATCTATTTTTTGGTGGTGTGCATACAGTACGGGAAACTGACGATGGGTTAATGCAAGGTGCTGGCGATCGCCGTAGAGATGGGGTTGTAGCGAGTTGCTGAATCAGTAAGGTTGACTTAGGCTTGGAACTGCGATGGCTCTTCAGTAGAGTCTGAGCTTCTAGTTAGCGATTCAGCGCTGAATCGCTGACTACGACACAGTTGAGCAGCTCTATCCAACGAAAAATTTGCAAATCTAAAAAAAAATTGATATAATTAAAGATTGTGTGGGTGACTAGATCAATGGTAGAGCAGCGGACTCTTAATCCGGTGGTTGAAGGTTCGAGCCCTTCGTCACCCACCTTTAAAATTGAACAATTTGTTGATGTCTTGTCCAGAAGCAGGATTTTGCATTTTTTGGACACACGTTCGGCAGAAGCTAGTAGGGTGTCAAGTTTGATTTGATGAGTGTTTATCCTGTTCTTAGTAAGCGCTTGGGCGAATTGCTCGCTCACTACAAACCTCTCAAAACTTGGTTGACAGACCACTAGGCAAAAAAAGTCAACGTTCTAAGATAACCCCGGTTCTACGACTTTTTCTAAAAAGAGAAATTTTCCAATTGAGCCAGAGAATCAAATAACTAGTCAAATAGCTGAAATCCTTCTATTATAAAGCTTTCATCCTCTGGATAGTAGTTAGAGGCTTATTAATCGATACCGTCCAGATTGACCAAGATGGATTGAGCGGTGGCTCTAACTTCAATACCCTAGCGACTTTGAACAACGTCACTGCAACCAATTTAGTCATCAATACTAATGTTGTAGTCTAGCCGCAAGGTATTAGTTTGACGAAAGGTGAAATGGTCTAACCTTTAAACTGGACAAATAGCTCTTTAATCCGAAGTTTTCCCTAGTGGAGAACTTCGGATTAAAGCATTTATGCTTCCCCTTAGTTATTGACTGGCAAATTAGCGCTTTCGGTGTATTGTTGACTGATATGGCTGGCGTTGAAATCTTCCCTCTGTGTTTGTCGGTAGCGATAGAGTCGATTCAGGGCGTTCACATAGGCATAAGCCGATGCCACCACAATATCGGTATCCGACGCCTGCCCAGAGAAAATTCGCTCTTGATGCTTGAGGCGAATCGTTACCGTTCCCAGGGCATCAATGCCCTGCGTCACCGACTGAACCGAAAACTCAATCAGTTGATTGGGGATTTGTACCAATCGATTAATCGCTTGATACACAGCATCCACCGGCCCTGTACCCACAGCAGCATCTGTACGAATTTCTCCACTGGGATTCATCACTGTAACTGTTGCCGTCGGGCAGGCGCAGTCGCCACAAATCACTTGGACATGTTCAAGTTGAAAGCCTTGTTCCACTTGAGGCAGTGTTTCATCGCGGACGATCGCTTCCAAATCCCAATCCGATACTTCCTTTTTCTTATCCGCTACTTCTTTGAAGCGATGAAAGGCTTTATTGAGTTCATCTTCACTCAGGTTAAAACCCAACTCCTGCAAGCGAGTGCGGAAGGCGTTGCGTCCGGAGTGCTTACCCAAAACAATTTGGTTCTCCGACAAACCAATAGCAGCCGCGTCCATAATCTCATAGGTTTCTCGGTGCTTGAGGACGCCATCTTGGTGAATCCCCGACTCGTGGGCGAAGGCGTTTGCTCCAACAATTGCCTTATTGGGCTGTACCAGAATTCCTGTGGATTGGGAGACTAAGCGAGAGGTTTTGTAAATTTCCTGAGTATTGATGCGGGTGAGGGGTGCGTCGGACTCAACTGAACGGCCAAAATAAGGGTTGAAATAGGGCTGGCGGACTTGCAATGCCATGACAATTTCTTCCAAGGCGGTATTTCCTGCCCGTTCGCCAATGCCGTTAATCGTACATTCCACCTGACGGACGCCGTTTTCGATCGCCGCTAGGGCGTTGGCGGTGGCTAAACCTAAATCGTTTTGGGCATGAACGGAGAGGATGACGCGATCGCTATTCGGGACGTTTTCTCGAATACCCTGAATCAATGCCCCCATGTCTTTGGGGGTAGAGTAGCCGACGGTATCGGGGATGTTCAGTGTGGTTGCACCCGCCGCGATCGCACGTTCCAATACTTGATACAAGAATTCCCGATCTGAACGAGTGGCATCCATCGGCGAGAATTCCACATCCTCGACAAACGACTTGGCATAGGCAACCATTTCTTCTGCGATCGCCAATACTTCACTTCGAGACTTTCTCAACTGGTGCTTGAGATGAATGTCTGAGGTAGAAATGAACACATGAATTCGGGGATGGGCAGCGGGTTTCAAGGCTTCCGCCGCCGCTTGAATATCTTTGCGAATGGCTCTGGCTAAACTGCAAATAATCGGCCCACCGGGCACACCAACTTGTTGTGCAATGGTTCTTACCGCTGCAAAATCCCCAGAACTAGAAACGGCGAAACCCGCTTCTATGACATCGACGCCGAGGAGAGCCAGTTGATGAGCGATCGCCAGTTTCTCTTCCACATTCAGGGTTGCGCCCGGTGACTGTTCGCCATCCCGCAGCGTGGTGTCGAAGATAATTACTCTGTCGGGTTGAGGTTGAATGCTCATAACTGTCTGCTCCCGTAATTTCAAGCAAAGGGACGATTAGACAAGATGTCTGTTCTTTGGATATTGTAGATTGTATACAATATACATCATAAAGTATGAACTTAGGTGACCTAGCCGCTAACGTGCTGCAACAGCAACGCAGTACCCCCGACTTAATTGCCGATGCATTGCGAGAGGCGATTTTGCGGGGTATTTTTCAGGAAGGGCAATCGCTGAGACAGGATGAAATTGCGGCTCAGTTTGGGGTGAGTCGCATCCCCGTGCGGGAGGCATTGCGGCAATTAGAAGCAGAAGGGTTGGTGACACTGCAACTCAATCGAGGGGCAACCGTATCGGCACTCTCTCCAGCAGAAGCACAAGAAATCTGTGAGATTCGCAGCGCCTTAGAAACGACAGCGATTCAACTAGCGATTCCCCAGTTGACGGAATCTGATTTAGAAAAGGCAACCTTAATTTTGGATGCGACGAATCAAACGACAGATGCGGCACGTTGGGCGACACTGAACTGGGAATTCCATGCAGTACTTTACACTCCAGCCAATCGCCCTCGGCTATTGACCATGATTAAAACCTTACACGTTAATATCGATCGCTACGTTCGGCTTCAGATGGAAAAGATGAATTACCTGGAGAAGTCGCAAAAGGAACATTATCAACTCCTAGATGCCTGTCGCCAGCGAGATGTTAAAGCAGCTGCCAAGGTACTAAAACGACACATCGACGCCGCCGGAGAGGAACTGGTGGCTTACTTAGAACAAAATAGAAGCGATCGCTAAAATTGTGCGATCTGCGCTTCTCCCAAAGAGAGACGCCAAGGGCGAACGCTTTACTCGCTTCGCTATCGCTCAAACTCATGAATTGAAGGTTGAATCCCCTAACCCACCCTCACCAATATCAACAGACCAGCACTCGGTAGTAACTTTAACAATGCCCTGTACGCTTGTAACAATACTAGGCTTAACTTGTTAGTATCTGACATGGCCCATCATGCCGAATCAGCGTTTTAGCGCTGAAACTAAATACCAAATTAACCCATTTGGCTGGTTTTGTGCTCGCTTCTCTTGACTTGGCTACCAACTTGTTCAATCCATGAGTTCAGTACTCCAGTTGGATGATTGGATTTTCGTATCTAATTCTCGGCATTCTCTAGAAAGTCGATCTGTTTGGGTTTGCAGTTCAGCAACATTAACCGTACTGAAAGACTTGATTTCAGATGCACTATATCGCTCTTGCTGATAAGCAGCTGCATCAACTAAAGAGCTATATACACTGCGCTTCAGCAATAATGTATCTCTCTGCGCCAAAGCATCAGATATCGTCATCCCCTCTTCCAGATTTGTTTGTGAATTGGTTTTGTTGATTCTCTTAATCAAATCTACCAATTGGTTAATGGTCGCGTCTAATTCTGCAATCAATGCTTGCGGCTGTTCTGGAGGCGCATCTCCTTCCTGAACTTTAGCACTTCTCACTAATCGTTGCCGCAACTGTTCAATTCTTTTTTGACAATCCGCTCTGAGAATTAAGGCTTCAGCTAATTTCATTTATAACACCTCCTATATCAATCAATATTTGGGTATTTCCAGAGAGTCTTGAAGCGTGTGAATCAGTTCTCTGGCGAAACGGACGGTACAAGCAACCATTTGAGCATTTTCGCGAGTAAGGGCGTAGTCACCAGAGTGCATGACAGCGTGACGCAACCATTCCACATACTTCAGTTTCTTTCGCGCAGCAGACTTGTTAGAAAAAGCACCGAGAGCGAGGGCAAGTTCTCGCTTATCGCAAAATTCGCTAACGCTGAGTTTATCCATCGCCATGTTCCCCGGACTCCACTCCAGCCATCGTTGTTCAATCAGCTTTGAACGCCCCTCAGAAAGAGTTGCCAGCCATTCGTTTTCGTCTGGATACTTTTGTCGCACCCACTCCGCTAAAAGTAACTCGACAGCTGTAATCAGCGAAAACAGCACGGGACGCACGGCGAATTTTTGTAAATCGCTGTGTGTCACAATCCCGACGATGCGTTGTTCATTGGTTACCAAGCGGTAAGGAGTTTTATCCGCGTATTCGACAAAGGAAAGAAGACTGTCATTAGCACAAATCAGCATTGATTCATGAATGGATTGCATTGCTTCTCCTACCAAACCCACAACTTGTTTCTCGTCTTGGTAAGGACGATACAACACTCCCACAATCTCGTTTTCGTCACGAACTGGGATGAAATCAAAAGCTTGTAGTTCAGGATGGGTAAGAACTTCTTCAACAACGTCACTCACCTCGCAAGTTTTCAGGTCAAATGTAGCAATAAGGGCGACGTGCATTCCTGCTTCCATCGCTGAGAGGGCTTGATTTATACCTGCTTCTAAAGGCTGACTTGCCCACGGCATTATCGTCATTTCTATCCTTCCTGATGGTAAGGATTACAGCAATTTTAATCATCATACTGGTAGGTTTGTAACCCTTTTATGTTTTCTCGTTCAATCAATAATCTTCCAATTGTTAAATGTAAAGACATGGAATTGAGTGGCTGTAACCCCAGTTCTTTGCGCATTTCATTGCATTTAGGGCAATAAACATCAAGCCAAACGTGCCTGCCATTGTCGTATCTTAAATAATTTGAATAACGAAACTCAATTTCTAGAGCCTCATATTTGCCCCAAAAAGACTTGCTCGGAGGCTCCTCCCCTCTAACCCATGTAATGTGAGCGCCCCACACCGAACCTTTCTGTATTGCGATATCTTCTTTAAGAAGCAGCCACTTATAATACCTGAGAATTTCAGGATCGCATTCTAAAATTGCCCACCAAGGTTCAAAGTATTTACCTTTTTTAGGGTCATAGATTATTTTTCCGATTGAGGAAAAACAATAATAGTCTAAGACATTAATTTTTCTATTCATCGCTCTAAGTAGGCGAACGTTTTAGGGGTGAGCCATGCCCACCCTACTTGGCGTCTTTACTTCTCGATTCCTTCACCTAATACAAAGCGAACAAAACGACGGACTTGGATATTTTCACCGAGTTGAGCAATAGCCTGCTTCACCAGCTGTTCCATCGTGACGTTTGGGTCACGAATGTAGGGCTGCTCCATCAAATAAATTTCCTTGAGACGTTTGTCAATTCGTCCCTGAATAATTTTTTCTTTGACTGTATCAGGCTTGTCTGCCAAGTCATCCCGTCCAATTTCGATTTGTTTTTCCTTCTGGACAATTTCTGTTGGGATATCTGCGACCCTGACATATTCTACATTCGGACAAGCTGCAATTTGCATGGCGATATTGTGTACCAGAGTTTGAAACTCTTGAGTGCGAGCAACGAAGTCAGTCTCGCAGTTTACTTCAACTAAAACACCCACTCGACCAGCAGTATGGATGTAGCTGTCAATTAATCCTTGCGTCGCCACAGGGCGTGGTGAACATGTGCGAACAAAGTTCTTCTGCCGCAGCCATGCGATCGCTTGAGTCATATCGCCATTATTTTCTGTGAGCGCCTTTTTGCAGTCCATCATTCCGGCACCCGTTTTTTCGCGCAAATCTTTAACGACTTTTGCAGATACTTTGGTCATTTGAATTATCTCCCTAAAAAAGTCGAATTTACCTTCGGATTAGGGGGCATTCCAGGAATTGAATTTCTAAGCCAATCCGCGAAAGCTCATGCTTGCCACTTGCCGGAGCTGTTGTTTGTACTACAGCTATAACACAAGAAAACCCCGCTTTCCCAGTCGTGCGATCGCACCTGCCACTTGCAGCCTTGGATACGAGAGCGCATCAGCCGTGGCGCTGACATCTAGAGAACCCAGACGCTGCACTGTGTCTAACACCTTCCGGTCAAACTCTAAATCGCGGAACTCGCTGGTTAGGACAGATACAATCTGGTTGATGACCTCTTTGGCATTGCTGACGGCGGCACATTGACCACCTGTACCCATTGCGATCGCAGTAAATGCCTGCACCGTAGTGCGATCGCCTCCCATACACAGTGCATGAACCGTCACCCGCTGATTTTCTGCTACTGCCGTTACCGACTGCACCGTTAGACCGTTCGGATACCGGGATGGGTCAGTATGAGTGTATCCCTCTGCGCTAGGGCTTACCTGGAAACCATGCGGTGGGGCATCCCCAACTAGTAAGATGAAACGACAGCTATGAGGACGCCACTTCATCTCGATCGCCGCATCCTTGATGCCATCGTAGACGGCTTCTGGCAAATCTCCACCACCATCTGCTGCTAACTTGTTGATGTCCTTCTGCATCTGCTTCAAATTCGCAGTCAGCGGGTAGATGCGCGTGACAAAGCTGGTATCTTGTGGGGGATGGTCGCGATATTCCACTAAGCCAACTTGCAGATCAATGTCACTGTCGGCTGACAAGAGTTGAATCGTGTCGAGTAGCTGTTGTTTGGCAGCTTGGATGAAGGAACCCATACTACCTGTCGTATCAATGACAAAGCACAGGTCAACGTGATTCAGGGCGTTTGTCATCATCAGTCTCACCTACCTTAAGAGTTGTGTAATCGCCTTGTGGGAAGCAAGCTTCCTTCCGTCAATGCTTAGACCTGTCTTGAAAATCAATTTTCATCCTTGGTTGTGAACGTAGTTCATGGTCGTCTCTTGCATAAATCTTGGAATGCCCCCTAAATCCCCCAATCCTGGGGGACTTTGAATTCAGGTTTCCTCCAGAATTGGGGGGCTAGAGCACCGGTTCAGTAATCCCAGCCATAACTAAAAATGGTCATTCTGGCGCTCATCTTCAACGGAAAATCAGGCTCTTGATTATTAGTGAACCGGCGCTCTAGAACACTGATTCAGTAATCCTGGAAAAACCTCTCCCCCAGTCCCTCTCCTACCAAGAGAGGGGAGTTGGACTCCCCCTTCCCTTGCAGGGAAGGGGGTTGGGGGGTTAGGTTCTGAATACTGAATTGGTGTTAGAGAGAGGCGAAAATCGAATGAGCTCAAGAGGTTCCCTGTACTCAGAGAACTTCTTGCAGACTCTGTTGATGGCGTAGGAGCGTTCCGCAAAACGCCCCTACTACATACTTAAGAAGAATGTCACTGACGTAAGAATTTCTTTACCTCACCAATGAACCCTTGTGCAGGGGGTCTGGGGGAGGCACTCGTCCCCCAGTGGGGGGTTTGGGGGGAGACCCCTCAATCTGGGTTTTTCTCAAAGAACGACTACTTTTTGCTTAAGTCAGTGACATTCGACTTAAGAACCTCATCCTCACCCATCAACCCTTGCGGAGGGGGTCTGGGGGACGCGCTTCGTCCCCCAGTGGGGGGTTTGGGGGGAACCCCCCCAATCTAGGTTTT
>NZ_DATNPA010000654.1:0-5208 GCF_036703385.1 Allocoleopsis sp.
TGTTTTTGAATCAGGTATTGACCGGAAGCATCTTGAAGAGCTGGAAACGGCAATAAGAATAAGGTCTCGTGGGGGATAAAAACCACTCGTTCGCTGGGGTCTTTGGGCAAAAACTCGGCAATCGGTTCAATGAGCAGTTGATAAAGTTGCTTCCTCACCGGTTCGCTACGTTCGGCGTAAGGGCCGGCTAAATTCCGGCTAGCGCGAACGAGGTCTTCTAAGGATGCTGAAGTATTATCTTTTGGCTCCCCTGGCAGGGACTTGAGATTTTTCAGGTCAACTTGCCGAAAGGCCACTTGACCAGTGGGTTGAACGACCCAGATGAAGAGTTTGGAGGATGGCCCGCGCAGCTTCCCTTGAAACTTAAAATCGTCATCCGGAATGATGGCATACTCCACCAATGTGGCTTTCTGAGTTTTGGCAATGTTCTGAATTTGGGCAATACTCGGTGGTGGTGCCTTGGTTTTATAGTTTTGGGCGGCTTGAGGAGATAAGCGTTGACCGAGTAACTCGACAAAGGCACGCGCCCTTCCTCGCTCCGAAACTTCTAACGCGGCTTCGGGTTTTTTCGCGGCGATGAGGATTTGTTGCAGCAGGTTATAGGAGAATACTTGGGTATCAAAAATAGACACATTATCGGCATCGGTTAAGCCAGGGCGAAGCGATTCAAACGCGGTTAAGGCTTCTCGGAGTTGTTTCTCCGCTTCTGGGAGATTGTTGGCACTAAACAGGGCATGACCCAAGTTATTGAACGCTAATGCTTCGAGTTGACGATCGCCGATTGTTTGGGCGATTTTCAAGGTCTGCTGTTGATTAGCGATCGCTTTTGGGTAGTCGTGTTGGTCTTCATAGGTTAGCCCTAAGCCTCCCAGTGTCTTGGCTTCGAGTTGGCGATCGCCAATTGCCCGTGCCAGAGTCAAACTCTGAGTGTAGTAATCAATGGCTTTCGTCGTGTCACCTTTGACTTGGTAAGCAATTCCTAGATTATTGAGAGTATTCGCTTGTCCTGCTTTGTCATCAACAGCCTGTGCGATCGCTAAACTTTTCTGATACGCCTCAATCGCTTGGTCATACTTGCCTTGGTTGGCGTAAATCGCCCCTAAATTGCCTAAAGCCGCCCCTTCTCCAGTGCGGTCTTTGACTTCCTGGGCAATGGTTAAACTCTGCTGATAAGATTCAATGGCTTTGTCATAATTCCCTAAGGCTTCATAAGCATTGCCTAAATTTCCTAGAATTTGTCCCTCCCCCTGGCGGTTTTTCAGCTGCTGCATTAGCGTCAAGGCTTGCTGATGGGAAGCGATCGCTTTGTCGTAATCCCCCATGCCTTTGTAAGCAATGCCCAGATTGCCTAAAGCTCGTGCTTCACCGTTGCGATCGCTTAATGCTTGGGTAATGGGTATCAAGGGTTGTAAGGATGCGATCGCTTGTTTATAGTTTCCCATTGCTAGGTAGGCTGCACCCAAGTTCCCGAGTGCTGTTGCTTCACCCTGACGCTCTTTGAGTTGCTGGTAAATTTTCAGCGCCTGTTGCCAAGACTGAATTGCCGCATCCAGTTTACCCTGCTTATATTGCGTAATGCCTTGCTGGATGAGTTGGTCGGCTGATGTCTTGCCACTATCTTGGGTTAGTGCCAAGGTTCGTGCTGAGGGCAGTGATGACAGAAATAAACCCGTCAAGGATGGCGAAATAGTTGCAAGAAGAGTAATGAGTACCGTCAGACCAATTTTTTGAGGTTGCATAGCTGTCAATAGAGTAGATGTTGAGAAAGCTTCAGTTGATGAGACCTGTTTTGAAAGTCTCCTTTCATCCTGGAGTGTGAGCGGGTACGATCATGAGCGTCTCTTGCATAAATCAAGGCTACCGTGTAAACACATCTCCTGAGTAACCTCAAAATACTGCATTTCGCCCCCCTAGAGCGCCGGTTCACTAATAATCAAGAGCCTGATTTTCCGTTGAAGATGAGCGCCAGAATGACCATTTTTAGTTATGGCTGGGATTACTGAACCGGTGCTCTAGCCCCCCAATTTTGGGGGGAACCGGAATTTCAAAGTCCCCCAGAATTGGGGGATTTAGGGGGCAAAATCACCTCAGACACAAACCAGAAGACTTGTGTGTACACCGTAGCTTGAAAAGGGGGGAGAATCCAATCAAAGTCCCCCTTTTGAAGGGGGATTTAGGGGGAGCTCCGGGTTTGAAAACGCGCCCTAGCCCCCCTGCCCCCTAATTCCCTCTTTGTCAGGGGGAACGTTAGAAACGAGGCGGGAAATTTAGCTCCCTCCCCTTAATATGGGGAGGGTTGGGGAGGGGTCAAAAGGCTTGGTGTCAGAGCTGAGTAAATCAATCAATTTACAACACCTAAAAATATGCATTCTGAGAGTTTTTTAGTAATCCCTATATCATCAGAACTTTTGGCTGCGAATAGTTGATATTTTTTCAGGATGCTTTTCCACAAATTGCAGTGGCATAAGTTTATTTTTCGGAAATAAAACGTTCATAAAACCTTCGTCAAATAAGTTAACTTCAGACAGCTTTTTCGGTTCCTCATCCTCTCTGAACAGACAAGAGCCAACGAGTTCTATCTTGCCATCACTTCTCAGCCTCAACTCGGTGGCATGACAGGAGGTAGCAACACTATCTTGGCTCACATCAAGAATATTCCCCCTATAGCCAATAACAGATGAAAAGGTAGTAGAGGTATCAGATTGCGTCTTCTTCTCCAATTCTGTCGGAGGATTATTCGTTTTAGTTGTCGTACTGTTTGAGGTATCAGAGGTTGGAGAATTGGTCGCAATAACAGGATTAGTTGGGGTTATAGGGTCAGTTACTGGATTGGTTACATTAACAGTATTGGTTGGAGTTGTCTGATTGTTTGGAGCCGTAGTATTGGTCGGATTGGGAGTAACTGGAACTGGGCCAAAAGCTAGATTTTGAGTCGAGCCGTAAAAGCCGCTATCTAGTCCAGATGCTACGACAATGGCACCTACAAGGCCGCTAGCGTCAGCAGGAAAAGCGTTCGATGAAAATACAAGTGCTTGGTAACGTTCATTCCTCACCAGGGAAGAGGGAAAAGGAGAATTAGGCGGGACAACGACATACTGATCACCATTTCTGGTGATAAAGTTGTCATTTCCAGGGATAATTCTATCAACTCTTGGCCCTCCATAAAAACCAGCATTTCCACCTTGAATAAGGATACGAGTCTCATTAGGGGGATTTGTAGGAGGACTTTGAGTCTCACCTGAAAAAACAGGTATGGTCTCATTTATAAGAGTTCTAGATGCGTCTCCATACCGAATTATGACGGGTGCATTGAGTGAACCAGGAGGTCTGTTATCAGGTTGGTTGGGTCGGGTCATAATGCTAGTCGGAAGATCCTCCGCAAAGTCTATGCGGATTTTCCCCTTAGTCGAGTCATTCGGATCGACAACCTCAACGGGAATACCTTTGGCATCAAGGAACTGACGTAACCTAGTACCTGGAAGAGGTAAGAACCTGATGCTGCGACCCCTCATTAAGGAAGAGTCTGTAGCTTGAAAAAGACCGAAGGCTCTAACGTCAACACCATTTGCACCAGCATCAATACTTTTAACTACAATATTGCCTGCCGTAGAATTCAAAACTACAGAAGTGTTAAGAGCATTTGCATTACCATTACTAACTTGCGCTGAAGCGACGATATTTCCTGCTTTGATGTCATTAACAGCAGACAAGTCTACAGAACTGGGCCAGGCGCGGATATCTCCTACTGTGATGCTCGTCCTAGAGTCAATCACGACTGCGCCAACTTTAGCGAAAGCTCCGCCTTCCAAATAAATACTTGCGTTAGTTGAGGCTTGTTGCCCATTGACTTGAATCGCTCCGGTCGGTAGCGAGTTGGGCTTGTATTGATTTGTTAGAAGGACGAGTCCATTCGTTTGAGCCACATTAATACTACCGATTGTGATGTTGGCACTACTTGGGGGAGAAAAAGTAGGGGAAGGTGAAGGTGAAACAGTTCCTATAATGCTGTTTCCCGGAAATCCCGTTAATTTTGTCCAATCGATTCCAGCACGGACATCCAAAGTTGGTTGAGTACTACCATTGATTACTAGCCGCGTTCCATCCCGTCTTTCAATCCCTCCATTGGGAGTAGAATAGGGAACTTTGTTATAAATTAATGCAGTACCATCTGAGCGAGTAATAGTGGCAAGACTGGCAAGAAAAGGGTTAGGATTGTTGGGATTAATCGAGTTTTCTATCGTATCTGGGGCGTTAATTGTGACATTTCCTAGTATGGTCACGCTACCGCCCGCCAAAATGTGTAACGAGGCTCCCGTGTAGCCTTCTAGAGTAACATCTCCCGCAGCGAGAATTATGGGGTCAATAGGACTGTAGAGAGAACCTGCACTTCCATCTAACTGCTCAATTTTGAAGCTGCCACCCGTGGTATAGTGTGCATCCCCCCCTACTGTATTTTCAGAACGCAATACGGTATCGTTGCCAGACACAAAACCACTCGCTGGATGATTGACAGCAACAATGTCAACTTTTTGAGTGCCCTGAACGCGCAGATTTCCTCCAGCTTCAGCCGCAAAAGGTTGTGTTTGAGTATCGCGCACTTGCAGGGTATCTTCTGCCAATAACTGCATATCTCCCGTTGATTGCAGTTGGCTCTCGACTAAAGTGAGATTGCGATTAGCAGAAAGTTTGATGGTTTCGGCTGTCACTTGCTTGGCGATGACATCGCCATTCTCCACGCGAAACCCTGAACCTGTCAGTTCTACCTCTCCGTTGCTGTTCACTGCCAACCCCGTCGCATTCCCTCCACTGTTACCTGTGAGTAATTCTGGTAGGGATTGCACTGGCAACGTCCAGTTTCCTGGCTGAGTCTGTGCCGAAGCTAGGGGTTCTACCTCCAAACTCAGCAGCATCCCCTGTTGCTGAATCCGCACCAACTTTCCACCCTCTACTGCCGCTAGTGTAATTTGACCTGTTGGTGCTGAAACATTTCCAGTATTCACAACAGTGCCACCGATGAGGGTTAAATCCCCCCCACTTACACTTAAGTTGCCAGAGTTGATGATTGCTCCTGGCTGATTGACATTGAAAGCGAAGCTAGTAGGATTACCAACGAGGGCAGCATAGTTATTGGCACCAGCAGCATTGAACCAGTTATTGCCAAAACCGATACTTGTAGCAGTGGTAGCCGTGAATGAGGCAGGCACATTC
>NZ_DATNPA010000655.1:0-6891 GCF_036703385.1 Allocoleopsis sp.
TTTTATGAAACCGATGCTGAGTTGAAAGAAATGCAGCGATCGCTGGTTGTTACCCTTCTACCGGGTTCTAGAGTACCGGAAGCGAATGAGAATTGGCGACAAATTGTACAAGCGACAGATGGTTTTCTAGAGACGTTTACCGAGCGAAAGCTCTTATTTCTCGGTGCGATCGCTCCTGCTTTAAGCCTCGATCCTTTGCGGGAAATTCTGCAAGGACAAGGGTGGCATCAGCAAGCGTTAGAATCGACTACCCCGAATCTTCAGTTCGAGGATGAACATGCGATCGCCTTTACTAAGAAGAATGCCACGCTGATTTTGACTCAAAATGACTATAATCTCTGCTTGCTCAAAGGCGACTGCTGCATTGCAATGGCAGGAACAGCAACGGAGCAGTTTGTAGGGTTAGGGAAACCTGCGATCGCCATGCCTGGAAAAGGGCCACAATATACCCCAGCTTTTGCCGAAGCTCAAACTCGCTTATTAGGGCCATCTCTGATTTTGGTAGAGCAACCCCAGAAAGTTGCGACTGTGGTGCAGCAGTTGTTGCGTGACCCAGATTGGTTACAGTTAATTGCAGATAATGGTTTTCAACGAATGGGTCAGCCAGGTGCAGCATCTCGCATTGCTGATTGTTTAATGAAGCGGTTAATGGTTGAAGGTTGGAGGGTTGAAGGTTAAAGGTTGGAGGGTTGAAGGTTAAAATCGCTTCTGTTCTAGAAGACCCATCAATTCCTACTTCATTCTGTTTCCAACTTGAGTATTGCTACTCTAGTTTTGATACTTGCTGAGCTACTAAAGCCGTGGCTATTATCTCTCTTTCTCTCACCTCAGCGTTCTCTGTGTGTGGAGTGGTTTGTTCAACTCTACGTTAGACTACAACTCAGTATAAGCTACGAATTATCTAATTCATTAGGTTTCAAGTGTTGAGATTTCGTAGGGAATGGGCATCCTGCCGTCCGATTCATGCAAGTTTAAAGATACAACAACTGACAACCGCTCTCGGTTTCTTAACGATACCCTGCAACATGATTACTGGATACTTGACTCACCAGTGAGCAATCCCCTTCAATCGCCATTGCTGCTGGTTCAATTCCCGCATAAACTTGCTGTCTTTTCCCTTGAAACCGAACATGTACCTTACCTTGGCAAATCGGCCCCAACGATAACTCTGTCACTTGCTCAACAACACCTGCCGCTTTTAGATAGAAAATAGCTTGGAGTCGTGCCAGCTCCAGGAAAACCTTTGGCTGCTCTTTATACCCTGAATACGAAGACTGGATGACGCAATTTTCGATACTGACTGGAGTCGCGCTGCTTTGAATTAACTTCTCTAATACTTCACGCTCAGCGAGAGCAGGGCTGAAGACTTGAGCATCTTGCAGCATTAGCAGTTTAGGTGGGTCATTGAGTAACAGCCGTCTTGCTTTCAGGGTCGCAATGTCATCTGCTGAATAAAACTGCTTGCGTCCTTTGTAAGATTGCTCCAATGTCTTACCATCAAGCTTGACTGGTTTTGCTTCAAGTGTGAGTGTCCAGAGTTTGCAATCAGCTCTGGATATCGATTCCACACCCTTTACCTTTACAAGGAACCCATCATTTTGATAGGCAAATTTAACGAGTGGTGACTGGTCGAGTTTGGGGCGAAGGGATTGGATTGTCGCATCATCTTGGACACTTCTAGAGGGGATTTGGATAATCAACTTGCCATTGGCATTTTGACTATAGGTTTCGATTTGGAAGAAGTGTTCGTGTAATAATACCCATTGACCTGATGAGTAAATGACCAATTCTGACTCGTTACTACTCCCCTCTTGGTCAAGTAATTCAATCTCCGCTTGAGCTGTAAAAGGGGTAGGATGAATGGGCGGAATTTGGTAAACCAGTACTGAACCGGGAATATTTTTTAATTTTTTGGGTGCCAATTCAGTGGCTGTTAAAGCTAAGGCATTTTTGACGACATCATAGACCGTCTGGGACATACAAATCCCACCGGGTTGGGCTTCTGATTGCAATCTTGCGGCTACATTAACACCGTCACCCATGACATCGGAACCATTGAAAAATACATCTCCTAAATGAATGCCAATCCGATGAGTAAGCACTTCTTCTGGAGCGAGGTTAGCGGCTAATTCTGCAAAGCTGGATTGAATTTCTTTGGCACAAGCGACGGCTTTAACCGCACTGGGGAAGTACATCAGCAGAGCATCGCCAATTGTTTTGAGGACTTTGCCTTCAAACTGCTGACACAGTTGTTTCATAATTTGGAAATCCCGGCGGAGTAAGTCCAGGGTGTACTCTTCATTGGCTGCCATCATTGCACTATAGCTGACGACATCTGTGAAAATAATCGCCGCAAGAGTGCGTTGTCCTTTGAGCTCCGTAGAGAGAGTTTTTTCCTTGGTAAACATAAGTCCTAGGGTATGCGAAGCGTCCTTGAGGCACGACGGTCTACTGGGTGCAGTCGTTAACCAAAGTACCTATTTATATTGAAGGCTAGAAAACCCTCTTTATCCGACCCTTCATCTAATCTGGTCAGAAAATTTATGGGAACTTTGAATTATCGTTCCTGAGGACTACGTTAAAAATAGAGGTACTGACGAGATATCTATCGAGAAGTGCCTTCTGTGTAGATCATTTCTATATCTATGCTTAAGGACAGATGCATCAATATTAAGGCGTACTGTATAGAGGATTACAATCACTGTGATTGAATTTGAGCCTCTAAAGTTTTGCTGATGCGCGATCGCGTTTCTTCTAGGTGAGCCTTTGTGTAAGTGTCCATATCGCCACCGTGCCTTCTCAAAACACTATTCAGGCTTCCTTGCAACTGACGTAAGCGATACCAAGCTAGTGTTTGGGCATCTTCAGGTACATCAACCTTCCGCAATACCATATTCGTTAAGTGGTGGAGATAACTCCGTTGCAATGAGCGGCGGAAACTGGAAATAGAGAAGGATTTATCGTCGGGTTTGAGTACCTCAGTCCAGATACTATCCTCTAAGGTTTTAAACAGTTCTGGCAGCGTCAACGCTTGTCCTGAGGCACTCTTGAGTTCAATATCTTGCAAGCGAATTAGGCGATCGCTCGACAGTAACTCTCCCAACACCTGATTCTGCAAGAAGAAAATACTCTCGTGAATTGGATAATCCAATCGCTCGATCTTCAAGTCATTTGCCCAATCTCTCCAGCGTGATGGTGCTAACTTATTCAACAATTGGGGTGAGAAGTGAAACGCATCTGCTGCAAATACGTACTTCTGCAATGCCGAAAGCGCCTCTCGCTGCTTGGCGACTGGCACCGGTTCAAAGGGCAATCGTCCATTGCGATCGCCCGCGTGGCTGCGGTAAAACGACTGCCCACCAATATATTTGGTGATGAAATAGGTGTTTTGGAAATAATGCCAGAACACCCGATCAAAAAGTTCGCTCAGCTCACTGTAACTCTCACCACTACTGGGGTAACGCTTTTCCAAACGTGCCCACATTGCCCGTGCATTATCCAATTGGGTTTGAGAATAGGTTAAGACATCACTGCTCATATCCCAACGATTGGCATCTGGGTTCAGGTCAATGATATCTTCATCCGTGGCATAGGCAAGTTCTGGGTTAGTGGAACGTTTGGCAATCTCGTCTAAAAATCGCCGTTCTGCTTGAGAAGCAATAGCACCACTTTCTTTGTAACCATACTCGATCGCCCATTCATCATAAGCACCCACCGAATCAGGAAAATAGTCTCCCTGTGGAGTCCCTTGGGGTGCTAGGTTGATGGGCAGATAGTCCATCACCGAGGTGACTAGACCTTTAGTCTGAGTGATATTAGTATTGTTCAACTCCTGTGGCGCAAGGAGTGTACTACCCCGAAAGTTGTGACGCAACCCTAGAGTATGTCCAACTTCATGAGCAATAACCCAACGCAAGCGCTGATGCACATATTCCTTCATCTGCTCACTCTTCAGCGTGGTATCGGATGAAAGCAGGGATAACCCCACTCGGTCGATTGCAGACTGCTGAGCGGATTCCCTGCCATAGCAAAGATCGTTGTCTTTAGCGACTTGTGATAAAACAGACGTTTTCTTAGGTGCTGAGGAGCGATCGGTCACTGAGGGGCAAAGATTACCCGATCCCATCAATGTTGAAAGCAAAGAATTCGCCTGCGATTGATTCTGTTCCACCAAACGGCGAAAATCCTGCTGAATATCCCGAACAAAACTGCTATCTACGATGATATCGGCATCTAAGATTTCTCCGGTTAATGGGTTAACTCGCGCTGGACCTTTAGCGAAAAATCCATCCAGAGAATTGAACCAGCGAATAGTGTTGTAGCGCACATCCGCCGGATCCCAATCTGCGTTGTCCGGCATTTGCTCTACTTGAATCGCATCTTTAAAGCCTGCCTGCTCAAACGCTTTGTTCCACATCAGTATCCCTTCGCGAATCGGTTCACGGTATTCCAAAGGGACGGCGTTTTCTATCCAAAACACAATCGGTTTTTTGGGGGGAGATAAGGACGCTTTTGGGTCTTGTTTTTCTAAATGCCAGCGGTTGATGTAGCGTACAAATGAATCACGACGTTTGTTGTTAGAGAAGTCTTGATAAGTCGTTACGAAATAGCCAACACGTTCGTCAGCTAGACGCGGACGATAGTTGTTGTTTTCATGAAGCTGAGAGAGACTATAGCGAACATGAAGACTAAGGGCACGATTATCCGGGAGAGTTGGCAGGTAATCACCTTCACCAGAACTTAGAGAGAAGCCATAAATCGATTCAATCTCGACATTAGTGGGAAAGGCTTTGGCTGTGCCAAAAGAGGACTTACTCGCGTCGAGTTGGTAGTTTCCTTTTAAAGACTGTTCTAAAAAGGGTGTCAATCCTGGAAAATCTGTGAGCATCAAATCACCCAAATCGATGAGAATGGTCTCTTGAGTTGGATGAATACTTTTAATGGGCAGGGAGTAGAGAACGGAATCGCTAAATGAGCGATCGAGCGATCGCACTTGCGGATCGCCAGGTTCGGCGCGAAAATTCACATTCCGCACCACAAAGTGTAAATTATTATTCATCCGGCGGAAGTAGAACAGCCATGTTTGTAGCGGTAGTCCACTGTATAGCCCACGTTCGCCAATGCCTGATTCCATCGTCACCGAGGCAAGGTAGTTCTTTTTCAGCTGTTGGGGCTTAACTTCCAGGTAAATTTTGCCTGTTCCCTGATTATGGTAAAGGTTGAACAACCCTTCTAACTTTTTCGTGTCTTTGACTAGCTTGTCAAACGGTTGTAATTCCGCGTCAGAGCCAGATTTTATCTTTGCCGTAGATAGCAGTGTTAAGGTTTTAGTCTGGGTTTGAGTTGCCGGGGGCGTCAAGGGCTGTTGTGCCCTTAAGGGAAACGTCTGCTTGATGCTAATAGCCCCAATCCATAAAAATAGACCCAGTAGGAACAACACCCACAACGGCACTCTTTTCATTCAACCAATTACCCTATAATTTCAAAGTCTAGCAAGTTACATCAATGCCTCAGATTATCAAGGCAGAGCGGTAGTAAATGGTGTTCTTTAGTACCCGCAGCTGTACTCTTATCTGCGATTCGGCATCCATAATCATTTTCCAAGAGCAAGCCACACTCCAGCTTTCCCTACTCGGATCGCCTCCTTCTTAGCCACAAGATGCCCTATCAAGGCAAGAGTATAAAGGTAGATTCTAGTGTAACCTTTGAGGCATAGAGGTTGTGGCGTTCTAAAAGAGATTTGGAATGAGCGATCGCATCTCTAGTTCTGTCGGCGCGTCGATAAATCAGTGTATCGTTGCTGCCAGATGGCTTCGATTCGGGATAGGGCGTCTTCGGTATATCGTTGGGCTTCTAGCAGGATAGCTGACCAGAGGGCGTCGAGAGCTGGCAGATTTGAGCAACTGTGAATCAAGGTGCGGCAAGCGGCAATCCATTGTTCGAGTTTGCGGTAACTGACGAAGTAACCGCCTTTTCCTTCGATATGTACCCAGAGGATGTTATGCCATGTTTCCCAGTTGAGGATGCGTTCTTGGTTAATTTTCAGGTGTTTGGCGATTTGTCGAAGGGTAATGACAAAGGAATGGGGATTGATGCGGTGGCGTAGCGGTTGCATGGTTGTAGCGGATTTTAGCATTAGGTACTGCAATTCCCTGGTAGATCCCCCCAACCCCCCTTAAAAAGGGGGGCTAATAAGAATTCTTTCTTTCCTTACGAAAGGGCTAGGGGGGATCGACTCTTTAACTGAACTGTCGTGGATTATCCTGTGCTTCTTCCTCAAGGGGAGCGAAGATAATCTCAAACTTAGCCGCAGGAATGAACCGCCGTAAAAGTCTCAGATGGTCGTTAGCGTCTTGGCGATTGCGGAAACGGGCGACGGTATAGTGTCGAGCATCGGGCAAAATACGCACAATTGTCCAAGGGCGATCGCATTTAACGCTCGGAAGTTTTACCATGATTAAAATCTCCTTGAATTAGGATGCCAGAAGCCAGCGTCAGCCCTGCGAAAGTTGAGCGCTGGCTTTTGGTTTGAGAGATGATATGCTGTTCACATTCAGGAACGTCTTTATCGTACCAGATTGTTCACAATTAGGAAGATTTACTTGGTGATAAGCCTCTGACACCATGTAACTCATGGGAAAGGCAGGAAAGGCTCTGAGGCAGGTATTGGAAGCCTACAGTATCAGTCAAAATAAATTAGCAGTGACAATGGGTATCGGGCGATCAACAATGCATTACTGGTTTAATGACATTAGAGACCCGTCGGCTGAGGCAGTCCTCGAAATTAGAAAAGGTCTTCGGAAGATTAACCCAGAGGCGGCACAGGAATTTATTCAGCTGTACCTGGATGAGTCAGATGAGAGTGAAGAGTAGTTGTGCGGGATGAGAGGT
>NZ_DATNPA010000656.1:0-2343 GCF_036703385.1 Allocoleopsis sp.
GATTGGTTTATTGGGCAGGTTACGAGTCAAAACCGTAATATTGTCTGGGTCTGGCTCCGGTAGAGTTAAGTGTCCTCCGGAAGGGGTAGTGTGAGCTTGATTAGTGTTCATAGTCTGAGTCTAGCCCAAAGTCTTTGCATCAAGTCATGGGAACAAAAGAAGCCGCTACTACATGCATTAGGAGAATCAAGGCAATACCCCAAGTAACAAATGCAGAATACTTTAATGATAAAGACACATCCTCCAAACGCTGCCTGTTAGCATTATAGGTTTCTACTAGATTAACAATCATTTGCAATTGGTACTCTTCTGGCTGTAGAACTAGATAGCGTTCGAGAAATTTCTTGTCATCTAAATTGGGACTGACTGCTACCTGACGAGGTAAAAACGCATTAATTAGTAGAGTGAAATTTACCAGAAACCCCAAGAGTTCGGCAATGCTAAAGGGGCTAGGGATAAACAATAACCGGGAGATAATTAAGCTCGTCAACAAAGCGCCGTTGGTGACAAACAAGATATTTAACTTCGTAGTTAACGTTTGATTGCGCTCTTTTTGTTGGTCGAGTACCAAGCGAACATCTCGGGCGGCCAGTTCTACAGTTGCGAGCGAGGGACTCGGTTGTGCTTCTGGTGCTATAGTTATCTCTTCTAGGGGTTCGATCAGCTCTAGACGCGCCTTTTCTGGTGTTTTCAGCGTTTCTAGTGGGGGTTCAATCTTGAGGAAGGAATTGATGGCAGCAGTCATTGGCTAGCGTTAGTCTGAGTGCATCTGGAAATAGTTGACGACGGCTTGAGCGATCGCTTCTGTGCCGTCTTTTGCCACCATTTGAGATTGCCTCGGTGGCTGTAGGGGATGACGTAAAAATTCCCAGTTACCCTGGAAAAATTCTGCGGGGGTCAGAATTTGGTGATAAGCGTGATTCTGGATACCTTCGAGCAAAAGCCACGACTCAACAAAATCCTCACGGGTGAGCGACACAATCGGAGTACCGACGCGTAAGGCTTCCGAAAACGTACTGAAGCCCGGTTTGGAAACCACCCGCCCACACAACGGCATAAGATCGATCGGCCGATAGTCTTGACCTGAAAGTTTCATCAAATTCGGCAAACTAGGCGCGTTGCCATCGAACGTGATGAATTGCCACTCAGGAAAGTCTGATAAACCGTCGTAGGGAATTTGCTGAAGACCCAGCCCTCCAAAAGTCAGTAAGACTGTTTTGTCAGGAGGTGCTGTTAAACCTAATTTTTCCCGCAGTCGATCTAAATTGTAGCGAGGTATGCCGCCAGTTAGTCCAGTATCCGTAATATTTGGGAACGCACTCATCGGTTCGTGTAAGGGGAGACGGAATAAGCGATCGCATAGCCCGTAACTCTCGCCAATCCAATCCGCAATCTCCACAAACTCCCCACCCCAATCTCGGTAGATATAGTCCCAGCCGAAATTACTCATCATCCAACACGGAATGCCTGCGGCACGAGCAATATTTGCGGCCAAGGGAGGGATATCTGCCAACACCAATCCCACTCGGTTCGTGCGGATAAAGTTAACTTCACTAGCAATAATTGAATTCTGGCTAGAGCGAATTTGTTGTAATTTTTCCAGCGTCGCAGCTTTATCCATGTTCAAGCTGTCTGCTTGAATGACGCCGACATCATAAGCACGCGGCCGCTGAATAAAATCTCCTGAAATATAGGACTCTAATAACCAGCGCGGTGCGGTTGTTACCAGAATCAGCAAGATATCCGGACACAGGTGTTGAATCGCGGCAGCTACAGAAGCAGCGCGTACAGCATGACCAAAACCGTGGCTAGTAATTGCAATGTATAAAGCGGGTCGAGACATTATCTAGGCGTTGGTAAAGATTAGAGTCAAACAATGATTTGTGCCGCGTCAATGATAACCCCTTGCCACTTTTGGCAAGAAGTAGCTGTGAGAGTGGACAAAACTAGAAAGGAAATGTGGTGGGGAGCGATCGCGTCTCAAGTTAGCCTGCCTGCCAGTATACTAGCCCCATGATTGACCACGATCGCCTGTTTAAAGAACTTCTCTCTAACTTCTTCCCCGAATTTTTAGCTCTATTTTTCCCTGATGTCACCACCTACCTAGAGCCTGACTCTCTCACTTTCCTACCCCAAGAAGTGTTTACAGATGTCACTGAGGGTGAACGAAAAATTGCCGATTTAGTCGTGCAAGCTCAATTTAGCAATCAGCCATCCCTATTCATCATTCATTTAGAACACCAATCTTATTCAGCCGCCGACTTCAACAGGCGGATGTTCCACTACTTCGCTCGACTGCACGAGAAATACGCCCTTCCCATCTATCCGATTGCCCTATTTTCC
>NZ_DATNPA010000657.1:0-14798 GCF_036703385.1 Allocoleopsis sp.
TTAAAACGGGTTAAAAAGCTTATGTAGTAAGCTTTAGCTTGACATAGCTCTGAGCCTGAAATTTATTTCAAGGCTCTTATGTCAGTGCCAAAATCCTCAATCCGGTGAATCGCCCCACCTCCTCTAGACTTTCGCCTTGGCTGAGAGTATCTCTCTCAATCGAGTGCAAGCTTCTTCGATCTTGTCAATACTGCCCGGATTAACCAACCCATAATAGTCAAAAACATAGACTTGCTTGTTTTGAGTGGCTTTTAACTTATTCCAGAAAGGCTCGGATTTGAACTGCTCCGCATTCGTTTGCTCGGTATCCACAACCAGCAGAACATCTGGATTTGCCTGTAGGATTTTTTCAGCGGAAAGGGTGACATACCCACCCGTTGGACTTTGACTCTGTAAGTCGGCCACGACATTTTTTGCCCCAAATTTACTGAGCAAGTCTCCTGCCCAACTGTTTTTATTGGGTGCCAGGATGGGTTGACGACTCACAAGCACGAGCGTTGATGGAGCTTTGCTCACTGATTTTCCTAAAAAAGTTTGGTAACGTTTCAACAGTGGGGCAGGGTCGGCACTAATGGCTTGAGCTAGCTGTTTAGTAATGTCTGTGAGGTCATCCCATTTATCAATTTTAGTGGCAAGGGTGGCAATGCCCAAATCTTTGAATTTTGCTAGGACTTGAGCGTGAAAGTCTTTGTTGCCAACCACGAGATCGGGTTTGAGAGCAACAATTTTCTCCAAGTTGGGGGGTGCTTGCCCTTTGCTCACTTGTGTGATTCCTTGAAATCGGGCATCTTTATCAAATAACTTACTGCCTGTGATGCCGACGAGTTTGCTTTTATTGAGTTGGTAGACAATGTCAGAGGACAGAGAGGTAAGGGTGACGACTCGTTCTGCTGCCTTTTTAGAGGGGGTAGAGTTGGCTGTGGGCTGGTTCGTGGCAGCATGGCACGCGATTAAAACCAAGCTCAGTACAATTGTGGCGATCGCCATAGTCCAACGACGAAACATAAACAACTCCTCGTTTCAACCCTGTATTAAGACTGCTAAATCAATATCGTAAGGAAGCTCGCTAACCTCCCAACCTTCAACTTTCAACCCCAAAAGGGGCGATCGCACAAATTTGCACACCCACTGGCGTTTGGAGAACAATCACTTCAACGCCAAAAACTTGGGCGAGATTTTCCGGGGTGAGAACTGCGGTGGGTGTACCGATCGCACAAAGACATCCTTGCTTGAGCATAGCGATGCGATCGCTATACCGTGCCGCTAAATTCACCTCATGTAGCACTGTGATAATCGATAGTCCTCGCTTCTGATTGAGGCGTTTGAGCAGTTCCAGCAGTTGTAGCTGATAGTGAATATCCAGATAAGTGGTGGGTTCATCTAACAGCAGCACTTGTGGTGCTTGTGCGAGTGCCAATGCCAGGAAGGCGCGTTGTCGTTCACCGCCGGAGAGATGTTCAACGGGGCGATCGCTCAAGGATTCGATTCCCGTTTCTGCGATCGCTTCCTCGACTTTTGCCCGATCTTGTGCATCTAATTCCCACTGCCACCAAAGTTGATGAGGACTTCGCCCCAAACTCACCAGTTGCCGCACGGTTAACCCAGTGGGAACTGTTTGTTGCTGTGGCAGGATAGCCAGTTTTTGAGCAACGACTTGAGCGGGTTGGTTGTGAATGGCTTTCCCATCCAGAATTACCGTACCCTTTTGCGGTGCAAGGATACGGCTGAGGAGTTTGAGTAATGTGGACTTGCCCGAACCATTTGCACCCACTAGGCTAAGCCACTCACCTGATTGGAGGGCTAAGTTAATGCCGTGAATAATGGGTTGAGTGCCATAACCACCGACAAGGTTTTGAGCGTCTAAGGGCATAAGCGAGTGGGGGAGTATTGCTGGCAATGATTACTGTCGCTTAAATAGTCCAATCCTCAAGGGATAAACCAGGAACTTTGTGAAAGTCTTGGTGATTGCGTGTAACAACAACTACTTGGTTCGCTAGAGCGATCGCAGCAATTCTTAAGCGACTTCAGCATCTAGTTCACGTCGATAGGCAGCCATATCTTCTACAAACTCATCAAAGAGCGGATCGTCTTTGAACATACCAGTAAATTTGACCCACGGGTCGGATTGTTCAACCTTCTGTTGGTATATCAAGATTGGCAAACAACATAGCCGTAATGTGAGCCACCATAGGTAAGACATCAGAGGACTTAAGAAGCCATCGTCATTAATCAGACCATGAGCCATGCGGTTTCTCAGATTGGAGCCGGAATGCTCAACTAATAAACCCTGAAGGTCAAAAAGCGTGTCCTCATCAAAAATCGAGGTTATTTCTGGATAGTTGCGAGGATAAAGGGTAGAAGTCAAATAGTGTTCATTTTGAATTCCCCTATCGTCGAGTCCAGAGGTTATTGCGCCTCGTTTCTCCAGTAAATAACGGACAGAGTTCTCGATTTGGGGAATCAGAATATGGGTAGATGTAAAGAAATCTCCAGTTAGTCCAGCGTAAAGCCCCTTTGCAAATAAATATTCTCGCTCTGATGGTACGAAAGGGCTATGTGACACGATTGGAAGTAAGTCATTGACTCGTACAGAGTGTTCTAACTTGAGCTGATATCTGGCAGGCTCAATAAATGCTTGGGCATGGAGTCTTTGATACTCAACTGCCAGCCTGTACATTTCAAAACGAGTTGCTGCTTCTGCATCATCAGGATTGCTAGGTTGACTTGCCACAACCTTACCCATCTCATTCTTCATGACTACTGGCATGAACTCGGACATCCAAACCGTATCCTGCACCTTTTGTCGGAGACGAGAGATTTTAGGTGAAGCACCCAATAAAGCTAGCGCGAAGAGAGCATCCTGGAATTCTTTACCTTTAACGTATGCTCTGGCTTGCTCTACTTGCTTACTGATATCGATTTCATGAGAAAAGGTAATGTATTCCTTTGAGGATTCCTCCTGATACTGGATAAGGAGCTTGTGGACCTCTTCAGCTCTTGCTTTATCTGCTGCCTTTTCTTCCTTAGTTCCTCGGATATTTCTGAAAGCTTCAACGGCTTTCTGTAGATAGTGTGATGCTGTCAAATAGGGAGCAGGGTTCCGCTGAAGTGCATCTTCAGCTTGCTTAACATAGGTTTCGGCAGCCAGCATCCATGCTGCACGTTCCTTTGCCCCATCTTTCTCGATCAGATGCCATCTTGCTTTAATTTCCCAATAGGCTCTTGCCCTATCCCACTCATGTGCTGATTCTGCCAGGATTGCGGCTTTTTCAGCGAGAGCAGCATATTTCGTCGGGTCACTGAGTCGATATTCTTGCAAAAGCTCCATAAGCTTTGCTGGCAGCCACAGTGGAGCTTCTCCTGTGCCGGAATCGAGAAATGTCTCTATCTGTGTGACAACCACTTCGCTGTGATGTTTAATTCTGCGTGCTAGCCGAAGTGCCCGTTCAATCCGTTTGAAACACTGATTCCAATTCTTAGAATTCTCTAGTTCTGTAGCAGATTGTAAGTAGGCCGTCACTGCTAGCTGAGCCATTCGATAGTTACGTCGTCTGACCCACAAAATATCTGCAACTCGTGCCTGAAGTTCAGGATCTGATATGTCAGGAGCAATTGCGGCAAGAAAGTCCAGGTGTTCGTCTGTCAGGTTCTGGAAAATGTCAGTAAAAAATTCCTCAGTTGACTCTGGCTTGATTGCAGCACCAGTTATGAATGCCAGAATCTCAAGGACAGCTTGTTCTCTGATGTTCCCTGCTTCTTTTGCCTCCTCTGCCTTTTTCCACAAAGCATTGTTGTAGGTCAGACAGTCTTTTTTCTCACCTCTGTTAATCACATCCTGCCAGCGAGAGTTGATGAAATCGTCTTTAGTAAGAGGAGGATTCAGTGATGGCATAGTCTAAAGCTACTTCCCTATATGCTCCTACTATGCCAAATCTAACGTTGTGGGAGTGTCAAGAACTTCTAGAAGCCGCCGATCGCCGAGAAAGCAACCAGACAAACAATGGCGATCCCAAAAGTGCCGTAACCGCCCCCACGGGTAACTCTACCGCCCCCAAGCGGGACACAATATCCGCGAACAACAGGACTAAGGCACCCCCAATTGCAGAAAGTGGCAGCACCCAACGGTAGTCTGTACCTACCAGTAGCCGCACGCCATGAGGTACGACTAAACCCACAAATCCAATTAATCCGCCGACACTCACAGCCCCTGCGGCAAGTAAGGTAGCGACTCCTCCAATTAAAAGGCGCGATCGCATCAACGAAAATCCCAATCCCACCGCCAACTCATCGCCCAAATTCAAAATATTAACGGAGCGAGCGAGTAAACAACCGCCCAGCAGTGCCACCAACACATAAGGGCCAGCCACTGTTACTTCTGGCCATCCTCGCCCATTGAGGCTACCAATCAGCCAATTGAGAGCCGCTTGAACTCGACCATCATCAGCTAGCAGGAGCATGGTTGACTGAATCGCTCCAAACAGGGAACTAACGGCAACTCCCCCTAAAATCAACCGTTCCACGGAAACACCGATACTCGTGCGAGCCAGGATATAGACAAATATCGTTGTTAGGATAGCACCGACCCAAGCGGCTATGGGTAACCACGCTTGAAACAGCCCCAGAGTCACCAACCCCACAGCCACCAACCCAGCACCCGCAGAAATTCCTAATAAAAACGGATCGGCTAATCCATTCCGCAACATCCCCTGTAACAATGCACCCGACATCCCTAACGCCGCCCCCACAATCAAGGCTGCGATCGTTCGAGGCAAGCGCAGATCCCAGAGAATTGTTTGATTAATCGGATCGCCTTGATGAAGTAATGCCTGCCACAACTGGGAGAAACTCAGGTAAACGGCACCCTGAGACAGAGAAATCCCAACCGCCAAAAGCAAGCCGCCGCCTAAGAGCAAACAAGCTTGCCACACTCGGTAGCTCATACCCTTCTGGATTTTGGATTTTGGATTTTGGATTTTAGAACTCTGATTAGTTTATGGTTGAGAAATTCAACTTTTCTGGTGTGAAACAACGGATTGAGCAGGAGAATATTTGCTGAGCAACTGAGCAATCTCCGGATTGTAGAGTCGTAGATAATTCCAATAATTGGCAAAAACGGACTCTACATAACCCTTGGTTTCTCCAAACGGAATCACCTCAATAAAGGCATCCGGGTCGCTGAACCCATATTTACTAATCCAGCTGGACACGTTTCCAGGGCCAGCATTGTAACTGGCAACCGCTAATAGAGAATTGTTGCTGTACTCTTGGTGGGTGTGGTCGAGATACCAAGTGCCGAGTTTAATGTTGTCATCGGGATTTTCCAGGTTATAGTCCTTGATCTGGATTTTCTGGGCAATCCAAGTGCCGGTTCCTGGCATCACCTGCATCAAACCTTTAGCACCCGCAGCCGAGCGAATTTTCGGTTCAAATCGAGACTCTTGTCGAATTAAACCTGCAACCAGGCAAGGATTAAGTTGGCGTTGTCCAGACCAACTGATAATGGATTCTAGGAAAGGTAGGGGAAACAGAGCTTGCCAGTATCCTGGTTCTTGGCGCAATTGTTGCCACTGCGATCGCTCTTCGGGTGTATCTCGTAGGCTGAGGTTCCAAATTTTATTAATCCCGATTTGATGCTGACCAATCCCTACGTTGAGCAAACCATCCGTAAATTGCTCAGCAACCGTAGACTTAAGTCGGTTCTTGAATTCTACCTGCCAGAGTGTCCAGGCACTCTGATTCTGTCCTAACTGATAAAGTTCTTTTAAGGCTGCCGAGCCAGTGGGCGGTGTAGGTCGTACTGGCGGGGGTACAATCTCTGGTTTCAAGTCTCGCACGGTGGTAAAGTCTCCCACATTCCAGCCCAACAAATGAGCCGATCGCCACGCATAGAAGGATTCTGGATAGCGACCTAATACATGCTCAAATGCGGCTGTTGCATCTTGTTGACGCCCCAGATGAGCCGCCCACCGACCCACCCAAAAGGCGGCTTCCGGAGCCTGTTCACTATCCGGAGAGTCAGTAGTAATCGGTTGTGCCCATTGCCATGCTTCTTTATACTTGCCCGCCGTTGCCATTTTCTTCGCAGCCTTCCACCGATACTCTGCTGCTGCATCTGAGGTTTTATATTGGGTCAACACCGATTGACGTGCTTGGGTGGCGGAGGTGGTACTTCCTTTCGCCTCTAGGATGTCGGCTTTAGCCAGCAACGCCTCAGGTGCTTCATCCGGAAACTTTTTGATCACCAAATCGAGATAGGGCAGCGCCTCATCTGATTTGGAGAGACTGGCGAGACGCCGTAATCCCAGTCCAGTTTCCTTGGCATCCGGAAAGTCCTTGAGTAACTGTTGATAGGCAACTTTAGCTTCTGCTCTCTTGCCTCTGAGGTGATACCCGCGACCCACCCGATAAGCGTTGAGAGGGGTTCGAGGTGCTTTGGCATAGGCTTTAGCAGCTTGGACATACTCCATTGTTTCCCAGTAGCCAAAAGCGATCGCTTCCCAATCTTCTGGCTTAAGTTGAGCGGCAAACTCGTTGACTAAGCGATCGCGAATTGCCCCCATCCCTTTCGCCTCAGGGTTAGATTTGGCTAAGCTCAACAACAAAGCGGGTTGCTTAGGGTTCTTACTCAAGCGTTGGCGAATGATTTCTTGGGTACTGGGATGAGACGGGAATTTTGCGATCGCCTGATTCCAGTACTCAGGATTGGATTGACCCAATGCAGACAAGGCTTCTGCTGCGACTGGCTGAGTCGGATAGTTGGTCAGGATAGCATTCCAAGCGGCCTGAGCTTTTGCTTTATCCCCCATCAATTCATAAGCTTGGGCGCGTTTTACGGCGATCTGGGACGCCAACACGGGATATTCTGTATCCAGTCTTTCCAGCCACTTGAGTGCCTTTTCCCCCTGTTTTTGCTCAATCAAATCCGAGGCTAACAGATAACGGGCCCGTTGCTGGTCGAGAGATTTTGACCCAGAGGCAATCGCTTCTAGCTTTGATGCTCTCGCTTGAGCTGACAGCGACACCAGCGGCAAAACTTCGGATTTTTCCTGTTTTGGAGTGAGTTTGAATTGATTTTGAGCCTGTTCGCGTCCAGTCCATTGATCCAGTAGACCGGTCATTTTCAGCGCTACAATTGATGAGCCAAGCAGGGCGCATAGTAGTAGTCCAGCCCCTACCGCCACAGGAATTTTGTTGATTCGTCCCTTTAGCATTACCCCTCGTTTGCCCAAAATTGGCACAATCGTTTTTTATTTTGCGTGAGCTGATTTCAGTATTCAGAGAGTAGGCGCTCTGTTCAGACTCAAATCGCCAAAACCCGACGTGGAAGATTTTAGCTTGCTTTTAGGCAGACTGACAGGAAGGCAGTCTGCTTTTGATGGATGACAAATGTTGCTGCAATCGATGATTCCTCAGCCTGAGAGTATGAATCGTGAGCCTTTATGAGTTTTTGAGCAATACTTGAAGATTAGGTACATATATATTGATTGATAGAACCAGGAATGGACATTCGAGCAACGGATACACCCCGCCTAGAGTGGACTGGCGATGCACTAGCTGTTGGGTTATTTGAAGAGGCAACAACGCTAACTGATGATTTAGCCCAACTGGATGAGAAGCTTGGCGGTACACTCAAGGAACTGATTGAAGAAACAGAATTTAAAGGAAGCGCTGGTAGTAGTGCTGTAACACGCGTGGGTGCCGGTAGCTCAATTCGTAAAATTATACTGGTGGGGTTGGGGAAACCAGACGCCCTGAATTTAGATAGCTTACGCCGTGCAGGGGCAGCGATCGCACGGACGGCGAAACAGCATAAAATCAAAACTCTAGGCATTAGTTTGCCTGTAGTTAAGGATGACCCAGCGGCAACAGCACAAGCGATTACTGAAGGCATTGTACTCGCCCTGCATCAGGATAATCGCTTCAAGTCTGAACCGGAAGACAAAGGAGCCAAACTAGAACAGGTTGAGTTGCTAGGACTGGGAAATCAGGAAGCGGCGATTAGTCGTGCTCACGCTATTGGTTCGGGTGTAATTCTGGCACGGGAATTAGTGGCAGCACCGGCGAATGTAGTGACGCCCATTAGCTTAGCTGAAACCGCAGAGGCGATCGCATCGGAATATGGCCTTTCCCTCGAAGTCTTAGAACGGGAAGACTGTGAGAAGCTAGGGATGGGTGCCTTTTTAGGTGTCGCTCAAGCGTCAGAGATGCCCCCAAAGTTTATTCATCTCACCTACAAGCCACAAGGTACAGCGAAGCGTAAACTGGCAATTGTGGGTAAGGGTCTTACCTTTGATTCCGGTGGCTTGAACATCAAAGGTGCAGGGAGCGGCATCGAGACGATGAAGATGGATATGGGTGGTGCTGCTGCAACATTGGGTGCGGCGAAAGCGATCGCTCAATTGAAGCCAGATGTTGAAGTTCACTTCATCAGTGCAGCAACGGAAAACATGATTAGCGGGACGGCGATGCACCCAGGTGACATCCTTACTGCCTCCAACGGTAAGACGATTGAAGTCAACAATACTGATGCGGAGGGACGCCTAACTCTAGCCGATGCCTTGGTGTTTGCTGAAAAGTTAGGAGTAGATGCGATCGTTGATTTAGCCACGCTGACCGGTGCTTGCATTATTGCCTTGGGCAATGATATCGCTGGTCTGTGGGCAACCGATGATACTGTAGCTTCACAGTTGAAAGCGGCGGCAGAACAAGCGGGTGAAAAATTCTGGCAGATGCCGATGGAAGACAAATACTTCGACGGTTTGAAGTCACCCATTGCTGACATGAAAAACACTGGACCTCGTGCGGGAGGTTCCATTACTGCCGCTCTCTTCTTGAAGCAGTTTGTCAAAGAAACGCCTTGGGCACACTTAGATGTTGCAGGCCCGGTTTGGGCCGATAAAGAAGACGGCTGCAACAATGCTGGTGCTACGGGTTTCCCAGTTCGCACCCTTGTGAGTTGGGTACTCAGCGACGCTTGAATAACTTGACCCAAGAAGAGGGTGTAGCTAGAACATCAGTGAACTAGTCAAACAGTAGACCTCTTGCTCTCATTCGATTTTCGCCCCTCTAACCCCCCAACTTTGGGGAAGAGCCTCAAAGTCCCCCAGAATTGGGGGATTTAGGGGGCATCCCATGATTTATGCAAGAGACGTTCATGAGCGGTACGCTCACACTCCAGGATGAAAGGAGACTTTCAAAACAGGTCTAGTGATCAGTAAACGAGGAAGGGCATGGAGCATTGCACCACTGTTGTTCCACGCTCATGGTTTTGGGTTAACAGTTGCCAGTTAGCTGTTGACGCGAAAGTAAAGTGAGAGCCTCACACTCAGGAATGTTTCTTTGTTCACTGTTCACTGTTCACTACTCAAGGCTCCACCGTAACTGGTGTACCAATCTTGACTAGTGTGTACAACGCCAGGACATCTTTATTAAGCATTCGGATGCAGCCGTGGGAAACGGCTTGTCCCACTGACTCTTCGTTAGGAGTACCATGCAATCCAATCAAGTCACGTCCATCTGTCCAAAAAGCAATCCACCGAGTACCTAAGGGATTATCTGGCCCTGGAGGGATGACGGTACCATTCAAGGGATTCTGCCAAGCTGGATTGCGTTGCATATCAAGTACTTTATAACGACCGATAGGAGTTTCCCATCCCGGCTTGCCAATTGCGATCGGGTAACTCACTTTCAATTGATTGTCTTGATAGACATACACGCGGCGCTGGCTCAACCTAATCACCAAATAGGTGTTATCAATAGTACTTTTGAGGTCAGTTTCCTCTGAGGGAGGATACACAGAAGGCTCTCCCAGAGAGGGCACTTGAGGTTCTTCAACAGGCGAGGGACTTTCAGGCTGGGATTTATTGATTGTGGGATTGTCTGCTGGAACGCCCGAAGCCCCGGCTTGCGGCTGAACGCCGAGCATTAAAATGGCTGCACTCAAACAGAGCAATATGACGCTTTGAGAAGGGGATAAATCCCTCATCTTTAGTGCCATTTTTTCTGATAAGTATTTCATGGTAAACGCTGGCTTGAGAAAAATCCAATGTGTCCTATTTAACTGGACTTCCTCAGTAATTTTAGTCTTCAAAAAGCCAGATATTTGAATCAGCATGACCCCTATCCAAAGGATGTATATATTTAGGTAGATTAATCTCAAAATAACAGCCGTTAGGATTTGAAAGTCAATTTACCTCTATCAAGAGTCTTGCCGACTAAGACTCCAGCGTTAGCTTGGTTTTTACTCAAATCTTGTGAAAGTGAGGTTATAATGCGTCTTCAAAACCTAGAAGTTGTAACGGGTGTGATGCTGTCCGTGTTAATTTCAGCAGTGTCAGTATATCCGGCGAGCGCTCGTCCTTTAGGGGAAGCTGGGTCAGCACAACGGCTGAGTCAAACAGATACTAATCGCAATAATACAAGCCCTTCCAATCGCAACACGACACCTTCCAATCGCGACACGACAACAGATACGATTGATTCACCCACTACCAATCCCACAAACGATTTAAGAGATACCAATCCTACCAATACAACGACTACGCCCGGTACTGGTACTACCAACGATACAACCAATACCAACCGCACCAATACAACCATTCGTCGGCAAGAACGAACGATTCAGCAAAGGACAATCAATCAAACCACACCTGCCCCGACTGATACAACGACTCCTGATACAACATCAGCTCCTAGCGTTGAACAGCCTGCTCCACAGTCAACCACTAAGCCTCCTGTGCTAGGACGGTGGTAGTGTCGCCTGCCCTTTTTACAGGAACACAGCAATAAACCCAAACTAAACTCGTCAGCTCGTTTCGCTTTATCTTTGCCTGGGGGCACGACATAGTCGTGTCCCTCTACTTATATTCCAGGCAATTACAGGGAAACAAGCAAAGCCCACGTCCTTTAGGCGTGGGATGTAGCGTTGGCGCTTTTAAGCGCCGTCAGTCTTCCCCTCTTCTTTGAGCTTATCAATCCAATCCTCAACAAGCTGAGTCATTGTCTTTTCTCGGCTTTTTGCTACTCGCCTTAACTTCTCAAGCCTACTGACTGTTATCCGCAAACTAAGTCTTTCTTTGTCCATTTATCCACCCATTGGACACCCATTAATGATAGAATGGTAGCATGAAGACACTGAAGTTCAAGCTCTACAGTCACAAGCGGAATAAATACCTCAAGCGGTCAATCAATGCTGCTGGGTTAATTTATAACCATTGCATTGCTCTGCATCGTCGGTACTACCGAATGTGGGGCAAATATTTGAACTGTGCGAGGCTTCAGAAGCATATTGCTAAGCTACGGAAACGTAATTCTCTCTGGCAACTGGTAGGCTCTCAAGCTGTGCAGGATATCTGTCAGCGCATTGATAAAGCCTACCAGTTGTTCTTCAAGCACCACAAAAAAGGAGTCAGACCGCCAGGATTCAAAAAAGTTAAAAAATATAAGTCATTCACCCTTAAGCAGGCTGGATACAAGTTCTTAGGAGGGAATCGAGTCAAGATAGGGAATCGAGTCTATCAATACTGGAACTCTAGGGAGATAGAGGGAACTGTCAAGACGCTGACCATCAAGCGCACGGCATTGGGTGAGTTGTTTATGGTCATTGTTGTAGACGGATATTCAACGCCAGAACTCACGTTCGAGACTGGTAAAATAGCTGGATTTGATTTTGGGTTGAAGACGTTTCTCACTTGCTCGGAAGGGTTCAGCATTGAGTCGCCGTTATTCCTAAAAACATCTCTCAATACAGTCCGGAAAGCATCTAAACAGCACTCCCAAAAACAGAAAGGGTCGAACAACCGCTCTTCAGCAAGAAAGCATCTAGTCCGCTGTCACGAGGCTATTGCTAACCGTAGACGCGATTGGCAATGGATTCTTGCCCATAAGTTGACCGACCAATTTGATGTGCTGTGCTTCGAGACGCTAAATCTCAAAGGAATGCAACGTCTATGGGGACGCAAGGTTAATGACTTGGCCTTAGGTGACTTCCTCCAGATTCTAGAATGGGTAGCCAAAAAGAAGGGCAAGCAGGTCATCTACATTGACCCTTGGTATCCATCCAGCAAGACCTGTTCATGCTGCGGTCATGTTCTCGGTGAAATGGATTTATCAGTTAGGCGGTGGCGCTGTCCATCCTGTCATTGTGTTAACGACAGGGATGAAAACGCCGCCATAAATATCTGCATGGTTGGGAGTTCAACCCTAGGCGTAGGAGATGTCAGACAGTCACAGACTGCAATCTCTGTCTGATGCCTGAATTCCACCGATTGAATCGGTGGGAGTGGCTCAATCCGTGATATCGTCATTAATCTCTAGCAAACCAGGGGGTGGTGTAATTTCAATCCGACCTCGCTGAAGATCGACAACAGGTGCGATCGCTTTGACAAAGGGAATCAGAACGGTTACTGGCTTCTTTTCTTTGGGGCGCTTGGCTTTGCGTATCTTACTGGTTCGGGTGGGAAGTGCCGCTTCTGGCTTGGCTGGCGCTGCTTCCGGTTGCTTGTGTAACTTGACTTCCAGCAGGCTGTTCCCGGCGGGAATCACATCGACAACGACCCCTAGTAATTCGCCCGTAACTTGATTAAACACCTCCAGATCGAGCAAGTCGATCACATGATATTCATCTTCTCCTAGCTCTGGGCGATCGCTAGCTGGTACAAAGAGAACAGAATCTCGCAATGCTTCTGCCTGGTCGCAATTTTCAACGCCAGCCAATCTGACGACGTATAAGCCTTTACCCGGAACATAACGACCACCCAGCAATTCTACAGGTTGCGGTTCAGTCTCACCCGGTCGCTTCAGAAAGCGCTGTCCGGGTTCTTCAAACCGTTCTGGAAAATCCGAATTCGGATAAACCCGCAACTCTCCTTTTAATCCTTGCGGTGCAACAATCTTGCCAATTTCTAGCCAGTCCTCATTATCCATTCTCTATAAGCATGTAGCTGTGAGCTTTTAAATTCTAGCGACTAGCTCATACTTTTGAGTTCTGGGAGACGATTGAAGAGTTTAAGGTCTATATTTTAACAGTGAGCTCCTCAGCAGTGAGAACCTGAGCAATTTTTAGTCATCATCATTAAGAGCCATTCTTTCTCATCAATGCATTCAGAGCTTTTCAAGAGGTGATTTTATATTGGAACTTTTAAAAAACCTTGTTGCTTCAGGAGGGTTTATCCCTCATGGGCATTGCTTTCTCTGGAAGCCAGAATTGGTATGGCTCCATGTCATGTCTGATTCTCTGATTGCGATCGCCTATTATTCCATCCCCATCACACTAGACCAGCTCGGCAGAAGTAACCCACCAGCCTAAAAAGGGGTGATAACAGAGGTAAACTTTCAATAGCTAACTCATTAAGCCTACAAAAAAGTTGGCTTTTTCAGCCCATGCCCAGCCCCCAAGCCGAAAAAATTATCCTCTCTGACAGACAGCAAGCTCTACTCCAACAGATTGTGCGTCGCACTACGAATTCTTATCGCCTCGTCAGACGAGCGCAGTTAATCTTGTGGGCGGCTGCCGGAGTTTCTAATAGCCAGCTAACAACAGAGTTGAAATTAGACAGGGGTCAAGTGCGCTTGTGGCGAGAGCGATGGCTAGCAGCTACTCCTCAACTGGCGACTGTAGAATCACAAAACAACAGCGATCAAGAGTTGATGGCGCTAATTAGCAATGTATTAAGCGATCGCGCCCGTCTGGGAACAAGCAAGTACTTCAGCACAGAACAAGCGGTGCAGATTGTCGCTTTAGCCTGTGAAAGTCCTCAAGCCTCAGGATACCCTGTGAGTCACTGGACTCCGACCGAGTTAGCGGCTGAAGCAATAAAACGTGGCATTGTAGAAACAATTTCACCTCGTAGTGTGGGTCGTTTTTTAAAAGGAAGCTACTCTACAACCTCATCGTCACCGTTACTGGCTCAATGCCAATCCTGACAACCCTGTTGAATTTAGACAACAACTCACCTATATCTGTGAACTTCACAAAAAAGCCTTGGAATTATTGACACAAGGCATTCATTTGGTCAGCACGGATGAGATGAGTGGCATTCAAGCTTTAGAAAGAATACATCCAACTTTACCGATGCGACCAAAAAGGGTGGAGCGTATCGAGTTCGAGTACATCCGACATGGGACTCAAACTCTGCTGGCTAACTGGCACGTAGCTAAAGGAGTGGTGCTTAACCCGACTATTGGTGCAACTCGTACAGAAGAAGACTTCAAGAATCATATCGCTCAAACTCTCGATACTGATCCAGAAGCTGGGTGGATTTTTATTGTTGACCGACTCAACATTCATCAATCCGAATCGCTAGTGCGTCTGGTAGCAGCACATTGTAGTATCCAAACTGAGCTGGGTATCAAGCAGAAAACCGGTATTCTCAAGTCGATGGCAACTCGTGCCGCTTTCCTATCTGATTCTAATCATCGCATTCGCTTTGTCTACATCCCTAAACACACCTCCTGGCTCAATCAGATTGAATGTTGGTTTAGCATCTTGATGCGACGCTTACTCAAGCGAGGTAATTTCACCTCAACCCAAGACCTGAAGCAGAAAATCCTTGATTTTATTGCTTACTACAATCGTACTTTTGCTAAACCCTTTGAATGGAAGTTTAACGGCTTCCCAAAGGTGGGCTAGGCTGGTGGGTTATTTCTGCCGAGCTGGTCTAGTCAATTTGTGAGCAGCTTTATGGCGAGCTTTGGCAGAGCGTTGCGCGGGGGCAACAACAGAAGTACGAGCAACAGTGGCATTCGCTTTATCATCATCATCAAACAGGATGGGGGCTAAAGCCGCTCGCATATGCCAT
>NZ_DATNPA010000658.1:0-6121 GCF_036703385.1 Allocoleopsis sp.
CCAAAGTCCCACATTCACAAGAGGCTCTTTTAGACGTTGCAGCCTAGTTTGGCTATTAGCTATGTTTGGAGCCGTTTCTGTTTCCTTGGGAGGGATGACTAAAAGTTGATTGAGTAACTCAGAATTCCTGAGCAGTGCTGCACCTTGTTCCCAGGTTAATACATCCCACAATTTGCACTCCGGGGATTGCAATTGGGGTAATAGTGCTTCGAGTTCAGTGTGTATTGCAGGAGATGTAGCTGGAGGATAGCGAGGAATGGGAGGTAATGCGATCGCTCCGGGTTGAAGAAATCGCAAGGAACGCAGTAGTTCATCACAATTGCTGTCAAACCACGCCATCGGGAGTCTGTATGTCCAGTTGGGCTCGGCTTGTAATTTGCTCAAACGACAGTACTCACTTAAGTGATCATACCGTGCAAAACCCTGAAGGGTTGCTTGCTCCAGCTCTTCGATAACTTCCACCACTATATAAAAATGAGCAGTAAATTCGGGTAAATTGATCGCTGCTTTGGGAAATGCGATCGCTCTATCCGTGAGAGCACCCATTGCGATTAAGCAAAGTTTAAATCCCTGAACTTCAAAATTACAAACTGCCTCGATTGCATTGGCGTATTGGGGCTGAAAAATTGAACATTGCTTCCGATCAATAGACAATTCCGGAGCGCGTTCTAATAGCCATTCTTCAAAAGCAAAAAGTGCTAAGGCATTCAGATAAGTCTGCCACTGTCGGGCTTCATTTGGGATTTGGAGAGTAAGTTGTCTGGCTCTCTCAATATGACTTCCCTCAAGTATGATTGTTTCTAACGGCGAGGCTTCAAATTCAAACGCAGCATCAGCAAAGTAGTTCATCATAGTGTAGTTCTCCTAAGAAGTCTGCCTTTAACCAAAGACTATTCTCAAACTATTGGTGCTATCGGTTTATATCTCTCAAGTCATCCAGGGTATGCAATTCGTGACTTCTACTTAGATAGATCTGGATTAATTTTATCCAATCTTCACAATTCTGCTCTGAGTGAGCAGCACAGCCTCCGGGAAAATAAACTGTTTAAAGGATTATTTCGATTACTGTGAACTTCAGCCTCAATTTCAGCTTCATGAATGATTTTGGCAATTTCTTCCTCAAGAGCCGCTTCAACTTTTTGTGGGTCTAGAATTGGATAGAATTCAGAGTTAGTGAAGGTCTTGGCTTGTTCTAATATTCTATCCAACAGAGCCTTTAACATTTTTTGTTTGACATCAGCCCGAAGTTGCTTGAGTTTCAGCAACCGACTGACTTGATATTGAGCTTGTAACCCAACTCTTGGAGCAATTTCTCCCATAGCCGTACCCTGACAATGAAATAGATGTAAAGCGGTGATAAATTCTTGCGATTTATTCGTTTTCTTGCGTTGGATATAAGAAAGGCGATCGCTGATAACTTGTTTTAAGGCTTGGTCTAGACAATTAATAAATTGTTGACGATAAAAGGATAAGAATTCCGATTGAAGCTTCTCTGACTCATCAGTCTCTAACCCGTTAGTGGATAGGTGTAAATGAGCATCTCGGCTGAATTGGGGGTCATCCAGAGATTCGGTCGGTAAAAGTCCGCGTCGAGCGCAAAGGCGGTACTGTCGTAGTAACTCGGCTAACTTTTGCAATCGTTGCATTACCGATTGGGTGGATAACATCAGGTGAGTTCTTTGATGAAAAAGCCGAGCGATTTGTTGTAATTGCTCGGTTGTGGGCAACTGACATTGTCCCTGAATTCGCGATCGCTCTGAGGCAAGGCGAGCCCGACGATAGACGACGTGGTAGGCTTCTAAAAGAATGCTGGCGTGCTGAATTTCTCCTAGTGTAAGGGGATAAAAGTCTGCAAAGATTCGCGACAGTTGTTCGGCAGTTGTGTCATTCAAAATAGCCCAATCACTGACTAAGTAAACCCCGTATTCTAGCAAGAACGCCTTTAGTTCGCGATGGTGTTTTACCAGCCGCATTGTCCAAGTTGCTAGGTTGCCCCGCTCTGGATTAAAGCTCTGCAAAATTTCTGTAGCCAACGCGCTGTAGGTTGACTTGATGCCATTTTGCGGAGTTGATGGGGAGCGATTTTCTCCCATTGCAACATCGGTGAGCAGGAACGGAAATAAGTCGTAGCGGGTGAAGCCATGATGGATGCCAAACTTCGTTTCTAAGTGAATACAGGCTTGCTCAATTTGCTTTGAAATAAAACACCGCAAACAAAGCTCAGCTAGACTTGGCTTAGCCGTGTCCCCATCAGTCTCCTCACCTCGAACCCAATGCCACAAGCGACGTTGAATGACTAGCTCTGGCACCTTTTGTCCCGCCGCGAATTCAGGAAAGTGCTGGAGGAAGAAGGCTTTCGCTTCTGGAATTTCCTCTCGTTTACACCCCCGTTGCGCATCTATCCTGATCAGGTTCCAGTATCTCGATGCAGCATTCATCGTAGTTTTACCAACCTCATACCATTTTGGATTTTGGATTTTAGATTTTGGATTGCAGAAACCTTATGAGGCAATGGTTTCAATCTCTGATCTGTCGCATCCTCTGTTGAAATTGGTATCACAATGGCTTGCATAGGCTTAGGTTTGCACATCTATGACTCTTGTAGTCATATCTAGTTCTGGATACTCTCTCCCTATGCAGTTTTAGCCGTCGTTGAGACTATGCCTTTCTATGGAGTGATAAGCACAAAATGTTACTTATATCGGAAGAAAGACGTTATTTGTAAGAAAAAGTTACATTATTAAATTAGAACTACTTAAAAAGTGCGTTTCATCCCTAGTGCGAGAAGGCAGTTCGCGTAGCGTTCTCCGTAGCAGTAGACAGGAGGCAGAAGGCAAGAAAGTTTGTACAGTAAGCTTTTTAACCTTTTTCAGCTCGATAGTTATTTATGCCACGCTGCACTAGAGGCCATCTGTCAAGATGCCTTTGTTTTCTTTGCGATCGCACAGCGTTTCCAAAGGGCAAGATGCAACTGAGCTCAAACAGCTAGGTGTATGAACGCAACTTGGTATTACTAAACAACCTATCTTGTTTTGAATTATTCGGAGTGTATACAGTGCTCGCTGATAAAGTACTAAGTCCAGGTGAACTGAGTTCTCGGAGTACGGAAGAACTTAAACAAGAACTTCTGAAGCTTACTGCAAACCGAGACACAAACCCTTTAAAAGAAAAAGTGCTGTTTTATAAAAATGAATTAGCGCCCATTGCCGAAGAGCTAAGCCGGCGCAATCCGTTTCCCAACGCGGAAGACCAAGTAGCGATCGCGTTGGGCGCGTGGACACCTGTCTGGTCTACCATACCTTATCAGGACATTGTGCCAGGACGAATAAGGGAGCAGTCTTACCAAATTTTTCACGACAACGGTTACTATGCCAATATGGCACGCTACGCTCCAGGAGAGAAGCTGCCTTTGTTAGGAAAATTGTTCTCATCTTTTTTGGCTTATGACTTCATGGTGCTGCAAAAATTTGAGGTACAGAAAGGTCAGTGGCAGATTGAAAATATTGGGATAGAGCAAGCTTTTAGGATGAGAGCCATTCCACTGAGTGTACAAAAGGCAGAGGATTGGTTTACTAAAGTCGTTCAGTCTAAAGCCAAGAAGCTTTCCCAAACAAGTGAGGCTCTAGAAGCACCGTCCTTAGAAAATCTAGATCGAGGGACTGCCAAAAAGTTAAAAACATCGTTCAGGATGACACCTCAGTTCGAGCATCTTTATATTGATCGCGACTTTCGTCTGGTTAAGACGCAACGCGAAGCCAAACAGCGCCCTTCTTATACCATTGCTCTTCGTCTTCAAGGATGAGTAAGGCGATCGCCTTTAAAGGCTGTATAAAAAGAAAACCCCACTAGCATGACTGCTGGTGGGGAAGGCTGCAAGTTGTCTGTAGTGCTGTCTGTTTATATATCTGGAGAGGATGCCACTTATGCAGTTCCTTGCGCGACTTCCAGTTGAGAAAACATAAAACGTTACAATCGTCTGGAGGAGTACTGGAAAAAACGACTGATGGGTGAGTTCACACGCCGACAATTTATCATTACCTCCGCGTTAACAGCAGGGTTTACGCTGGCAGCACACCCGATTCTTGCCCAAGTGATCACGACTGATACGAAAGGCTTAGTGGCGGGTGAAGTGAAGATTCCTGTAGAGGATGGAGAGATTCCTGCTTATCGCGCAATGCCTGCGAGGGGCAATAAATTCCCGACGGTGCTGGTGATTCACGAAATCTTTGGTGTTCATGAACATATCCAGGATATCTGTCGTCGCTTTGCCAAATTGGGGTATCTTGCGATCGCACCTGAAATGTTTGTCCGTCAAGGCGATGTATCCAAGTTGACGGATATTCAAGAGCTCGTCTCCAAGGTTGTGTCTAAAGTTCCTGATTCCCAAGTCATGTCCGATCTGGATGCAACCGTCGCTTGGGCAAAAAAATCCAGTAAAGGGAACATCAATAAACTCGGAATTACAGGTTTTTGCTGGGGTGGGCGAGTTACCTGGCTTTATTGTGCTCATAACCCCGCCGTCAAAGCCGGAGTTGCCTGGTACGGGCGCTTAGAAAGTCAATCTAATCCCCTTACCCCCAAGCATCCCATTGATATTGCTGCCAATCTGAAAGTACCAATCCTCGGACTCTACGGTGGCAGTGATCAGGGAATTCCTGTTGAAGCGGTACAGAAAATGCGCGAGTCACTTAAAGCTGGGAATACTGGTTCGCAAATCATCGTTTACCCGAATACACCCCACGCTTTTTTTGCTGACTACCGCTCGAGTTATCGGAAACAGCAAGCAAAGGATGGTTGGAAACGCTTACAAGCGTGGTTTAAGCAGCATGGTGTTGCATAATTACCCGTCAGCTTCATGGTGCCTAAAAGCCGGAGCGGGTAATTTCACCCCAATTGGTTGCCGTCAACTCCTAACTGATTGAACAACTCAGAGCATTCGCGGTTGCTCATCTGCTCTAAATGATCGTGAGTCAGCCTATATTGAGTTCCGCGAATCTCACACTGTAGCACAATTTCTCCATTTCTTTCGTGTACAATAGCCCCGTTAATCGCTTCATGAACTTTAAATATCAGCAGCTCAAAATAGCTGTATTGGAGAGATATTATTGTATTTGAAATGCCTTGTGAAGCTCGGTACAGGCTCTCTGGAATATTAGACCCTACTTGGGAATTTAATTGATACAATAAGCCGTTATTTGAAGGCATTTTTTTAGATTTCATCTGTCTACAAGAACAATTCTATCTTTATTAAATTTATAGTACCTGCGCCGAATGGCCTAAGTTTTCTACGTAAATATACAGAGGACTATTGCGTCGATATAAGTATTGAACGGCAAACGGCAAAGACTAATCTTCTCGGAAAGTTGGTGCTGTGATTTGAAGCAGGTTTGTGCTGTGATTTGACAACGCCAAATTTAATTTTTAACGGCAGTAAAAATGTCACTGGAGCGGCTGGTTTACTTTGTGATATATGAAAGTCAAGTACACTCTATAATTGAACACTCTGAAAGTTAACCTGGCTGAGGCTGGCATTACTCAAGTTTGCCGACTCCAGTTGGCCTCATTGAAGTAGGCATCCCTCGAATGGATGGGCTTTCTGGCGTGGAGTGTTAGAGGCGGACGAAGCAGAAGGCGCAGCAAGGTAATGGCTTGAGCCGATGCGATCGCACTATCATCATCCTCAATACAGCTACCACTGTGCCGATTTCCTCCTGAGAACTGCTAAACTATCGCCATCTTCATAGAATCCAGACGGTATAAACAAGATGAGTCAGCTGCAATGCCCTAAATGTCAAGGAACGCTCGAATCAGTTATCTATGCAGATGTTGAAGTAGAGCGTTGTACGAACTGCAAAGGAATCTGGTTTGATTCCCAAGAGGCTCAGGAACTTAAGAGAGTTAAAGGCGCTGAAAGTATCGACATTGGCGACCCTTCAACAGGTAAAACCTTCGATGCGATTGAGAACATCAATTGCCCGAAATGCCAGACCCAACTCACAAAAATGGTTGACCTCAAACAGAGCCACATCCGGTATGAAAAATGCCCAGTCTGCTATGGTCTTTGGTTTGATGCGGGTGAATTTAAGGATTACAAGGAAGAAAACCTCTCAGACGTATTTAA
>NZ_DATNPA010000659.1:0-23223 GCF_036703385.1 Allocoleopsis sp.
ATTCCACAAGACGATGGAAGCTAGATTTAGAATCCGGTTCATTTGAACTCGATGAGCAAGGCAAACCCAAATCTTACTCTAAAGAATTTGTTCGAGGGATGAAATTCGATCCAAAGACCGGATCACTCAGTCCCGAACAGGAATTAGAAATAGCAGTTAGATATATAGAAACAATCCAGCATATCAGTGGGAAAAGATTTGAACCCGATCGCAGACCGAGAGATGAGAGAATTGTTGAATCGACAAACCTTATCTTAAAAAAGCTTGGACTTAAAAAGTAATTACAAATTATAGCAGTTTTTACTTGCGTGAAGTACAGGCCGAAAAACCTAACCTCCAACCCCTTCCCTACAAGGAAAGGGGATTAAGAATCAAAGCCTCTCTCCTTGTAGGAGAGAGGTTTTCCAGAGAGGTCAGGCAGTATCTCATCCCATCGAGAAAGACTATAAAAATGACCAATTATCGATGACGTTTGTACACCCAAACTGTACCTAATGCCGATGCGATTAATAGTCCTAATCCATTAGCCGGTTCCGGTACCGACTTCACTTCTGTTGCTCCGACATAGGCGTCTGACCATTGACGGGCGGCTTGAAACCACTCAAATGCATTCTCATGCAAATTGATGCTGTGCCCTGCACCTGGCAGAACATAGGTTTGTAAATTCGCTTCCGGTGCAAAGAATGGCGCTTCAAACGCTGCTACGTTTTCTGCGCTGTCGCAGATATTGCCAGTACAAAAACTCCCATCGTACTGTCCAACGGCTAAAAAGACTGGCACATGAATTTGTTTGGAAGTTTCCGCAAAAATAGCTGCGGCGTTCGTCGTCGCCTCGCCAATCGTCACTGTCTCTTTGGTCGCTTCATCTAGGGCAATGACTTGGGGATCGGCGTTAAGATTCTCGTAGAAGAGATTGCCTCGTGTCCCTGGTTGAGTTGTCAGATAACCTGAAGGCAAATTCTGCCCACTGAAGCGTTGATCGAGTTGTGCTGGATAGAACGAGTTAATAAACTCGTCCAACCAAGTGAAATTCTGGTTGTGCAAAAATCCACTGAGAATAACCCCAGCGATATTACTATCCTGACTCGCCACACCCACGACAGAACCAAATGCCCCAGAGGAGTGCCCGACCAGCATAATGCGATTTTGGGCTACGCCTCCAATTTGACCCTCCCGCAGACCTTGGACGACTTGATTGAGGACGTAAGTATTAGAGGAGACAGTGACTTGGTCAGCAGGAGGTCGAGAACTATTACCAATCCCAATTCTGTCAAGGTTGAATGTAGCGTACCCCGCTTGTGTGAGAGCGTTCACATAAGAGTAGCGATCGCTCTGGTAGGGTAAATCCCAGTAGAGGTGACTGTAGCTCGTACCTGAAACGAGGACTTGAACCGTGCGATCGCCTTGTGGGGATTGACCGCACAACTGACCAAAAACCTGGTATTGCTGAGGTTCTCCCGGTGCGAGTGCTACAGGCAGTTGTACGTCGGAACAGGTAGCAGGAGTAAGTGTCGATGATTGGGCAACATCTGCGTCTAGCAGTTGCAGGATGAATGCAGATGAACCAAAGAGCGCGAGTAAGCTCCTAAATAGGAATTGCTGCATTCCAAACGTTCCTTAATACGACGATTGCCTTATTGTAGAACCAGCCTGTACTTGATGCTAACCCTAACGCGATCGCACATCCGGTGAACAAAACCCACCTAGAGAATAACCTCCGAGGTGGGCATCCTTGGCTAGGATTTCCGAGCAATGAGCTCGGTAGGAACTGCCATAGCGCTTTACTACATCCGAAATACTATCATTGTTCGGATCTTGCTTAACCGAACACGGTAAACTCATACGAAGTTGGAGCCTTGAAGTGTTACAGGGGTAAGACTCGGAATTCATGACTCATAACCTATAAGCGATTTTGAAAATCACGCGACGAGACAGCAACTCGATCTCAGATGTTGCTCTTTACTTCGCGTTTTGCCCCAGTATACGGAGAAAAAATTTTGGGTATAGAGCTGCGTAGCTACGTATTTCTAGACAATTTGCAGCCTCAACACGCGGCTTACATGGGGACAGTGGCGCAAGGGTTCTTGCCTTTACCGGGTGATAGCTCCCTGTGGATTGAAATCGCACCTGGGATCGAAATTAACCGGATTACGGATATCGCGCTCAAATCCACCTCTGTTCGTCCGGGGGTACAGGTTGTTGAACGACTTTTTGGACTTCTCGAAGTTCATTCCAGCTTCCAGGGTGAGACACGGGCGGCGGGTAAGGCAATTTTGGAGGCGCTGGGTGTCCGAGAACAAGATTGTCTCAAACCCCGCGTCGTTTCCAGCCAGATTATCCGCAATATCGATCCCCACCACACCCAACTGATCAATCGCACTCGGAAGGGACAACTCCTCTTAGCAGGACAAACGTTATATGTTTTGGAAGTTCAGCCTGCTGCTTATGCTGCCCTAGCGGCGAACGAAGCCGAGAAATCCGCTTTCATCAACATCCTGGAAATTCTCCCGGTGGGTATCTTCGGACGCCTTTACTTAGGGGGAGCCGAACGGGATATTTTGGCAGCGTCTCGTGCCGTGTTGGTGGCGTTGGAAAATGTGGTTGGACGGGCTCATCCCGATAGTGGAAAATCGGACTAGTGCAAGAAGGCAGTTCGCGTAGCGTTCTCCTTCTTGAGTAGACAGGAGGCACAAGGCAATCCCGATGAAAAAATTTCACAGCCATGAGCGATCGCCATTTTAGCGATTGTCCTGAACAAACAACCCCTCAACACGACGCCGATTCACAGGCATCATGGTTAAAGTGACTCGTTTTTTTACCAAACCTAGAGATGGCAAATGCAGAGCATCTGGCGTTTTTCGATCAGGGTGCCGTTGGATGGATGAATTGGAGAACTCTCAACCCACAAATAGAACCCGACCTGAGCGAAGCTAACCTGATAGGGGTTAACCTCAAAGGTGCTCAGCTGCAAGGGGTTAATCTAAGAAAAGCGCTGCTGGATCATACTCTCCTAATTGCAGCGAACCTCAGAGGTGCCAACCTGAGTCAGGCTAACCTTTCCCATGCATCCCTGAACGAAGCAAACCTCGTCGAAGCTTGCCTGATCGATACAACCCTCATCGGTGCTGACCTCATCGGTGCTGAACTCACGGGTGCTAACCTGATCGGGGCAGACCTTTACGGGGCTAACCTTACAGGCGTCGATCTGAGTGAGGTCAACTTGATTGGGACTAACCTGAGAAGGGTTAACCTCAAAGGAGCTGATTTGAGTGGGGCACAGTTATTAAGAACAAACCTCAGCGAAGCCAAACTCGTGGCGGCTAACCTGAGTCATACTAACCTGAGCAATGCTAACCTCCACGAAGCTGAATTAATTGGAGCTTACCTTTACAAGGCTGAACTCTACAAAGCGAACCTGAGTGAGGCTCACTTGAGTGGAGCTTACCTCTCTAGGGCTAATTTGTGCGAAGCTGACCTGGAAAGAGCTGATTTGAGATGGACTAATCTCAGTCGAGCTAACCTGTGCGAAGCTGACTTGAGAGGCGCTAACCTCCGAGGAGCCAACCTTAGCAAAGCTAATTTAGAAGGAGCTGACCTCAGAGGTGTTAATCTCCGAGGAACCAACCTGAACAACGCGAATCTTCAGGGAGCCATGATGCCCGATGATGCAACTCATACCATTTTAGATTTTGGATTTTAGATTTTGGATTGCACAAGCCTTCTGGAGGCGAGGGTCTAAATCTATGATGTGCCGCATCCTCTGTTTAAATTGGTATCACTTTCAGATACCAAAAAGGTACGGGCACGATAATATTGTGCCCGACAACTCTTGAACCCGAATGAAAACTAATACAGAATAGGTTGCGATCGCTCTCACTCAAACAAACCGACCAGTAGACTCCTTACGGCGAATGCCAATTACAGAGGGTTTGGGTGGGCCCTGAGGATTGCCCTCGATATTACTAGGCCAGTTACTGCCACGAGGAACCGTGCGAGTTTGGTTAAACACAGAGCCATCCAAATTGAGAATCTCAAGGCTACGGCTCAGGGTTTGCTGGGGGGTGAAGGGGCAATCTTCACCAGGATGCTGTACCGCGATGATTAGTGTATCCCCGACAAATGTTGGTCCGGTCATCTCGCAACGGGGTGGGCCATAAGCAAAAGGAATAGCTTCTCCCGCATTTGGGCCACTTGTGGGAATAAATAGCAGCCAATTATTGCCAAACACGGCATTGAGATTGGTCACATTACCAGTCTGCTTGTGATCGACCAAAATCTGCTTCGCCGCCGCACCCACATCGAAACCATTGTGGGTACCCGTAGACATATCGGTGACAATCCAGACATTTTCCTGACTGTCAAAAGCAAGATTATCGTTTTGCGTGAAGCCAGTTCCGTCTTTGGATCCTGCTTCACCACCTTGGACAAATCGCTGCCAATGGAAGCTTGTGCCTGTGCCATCGGAGCTGTCTTCAATAATCTTGTAGAGTCCTCCCAAATGCTGGGTATCGTTGACGGCACTGGTGTACTTAGAAACGACAAAAATTCGCGAATCAGGATAGCCATCCCCTCCCGGTGCGGCGTCTGTGTAGGAAATGTACACATGCTTTGTCTTGGGATGAATTTCAATATCCTCAGGTCGAGCGGTAGGCGTTCCACCTACTAAATTGGCAGCTAAAAAGGCATCGCAAAGTGCTGCACCTTGGCTCGTGTAAAAGTTGGAAAGCTTCTTTCCTTTGTAACCGGGTAGAGCTGTAGCTTCGTTGGTTGTATCAACACCAAATATACCGCCGTCTGAGGTTTGGCCTGCAATACCGTTACGTTTGGGTAGTGGCAGCAGTCCATTCCTGGTTGCCTTACCTAGAGCGGCAATTTCTACGGAGGCAAGAACCGATGGCGCAATTGGATCGGTTGGGGTATTTAATTCCAGGGGAATCCATTGACCTGTACCATCGGAATGGTAACGGGCGACGTAGAGCGTTCCTTGCTCAAATAAAGCACTGTTGTTTTTGTCATTGGGGGAAGAAACGGTGCCGTTGCTGACAAATTTCCAGGTATGACCCCCGCGTTTGTCATCACCCATATAGGCAACTAATTTTTTCCCGGCCTCAGCCCGAATGGCAATGTTTTCATGGCGAAAACGACCTAAGGCTGTGTGTTTGCGAGGCCGGTAGCTTGGGTCGGATGGGTCAATTTCCACCATCCAACCGTATTTTTCCCCAACCAAGCCAAATTTTTCTCCAGAAGTCCCGGCGGTGTAGCTGGTTTGTGTGCCATCCGGTTTTACACTTTCCGTTACCCCCATAAAAAAGGCTGCACTGCCTTGGAAGTTCTCTTCGGCAGACAAGATTCGTCCCCAAGGTGTAGTGCCACCCGAACAGTTGAATGCGGTGCCGATAATTTTACTGCCCAGTCCGTCTACAGATTGGTTAAACACTTGAGTTGCTGCTGGCCCCGTACCAATCAGATAGTTTTGGTCTCCTTGTTGGTAGCTTTTGGAACCCCAGGATGTGGTGCTCTTATACTGATCGGAACGTTGGCTGTTAATGCCTAAACCTGAAAGGCCATGAATACGTCGATTTTTGGAGTCGCTGACAACGGCAAACTTTTCAGCCCGATCAGAACGAGAAATCCGCACGACAGAGCCGCCCAGATTGTAATAAAATTCGCCCAAAAGTTGGATACTGGTCTTGTCAGAGGGTAACGTTTGCCCTATCACCAACGGGTAGGTTTCAGGAAAGCCTGCTAAATCGCTTGGAGCCTCTGGTGCGATCGCAGAAAATGGGAATGAAATGTATTCGTGATTCACCCAAAGATAGCCGTCATTGGGATTATTGCCATTCATCGGAACGAAGCCTGTGTAGTCACAGTTGTATCCAAAGTATTCTTCCTGGTTCGGAAAAACGCGATCGCCCCAACGCACAATGACATACCGCTCATATTCCGGTGGCACTACAACATCGTCAATGACATTGTATTGACCTAATCGCGTATCTGTAGAAGCATTTAATGCACTTCCCTGACCCATTGCTGTGGGCAGATAGCTGTTTTGTTGTTGATAAATCGGTAAAGGATGGGGTAAACGCACTGGGGTAAATTTAAGCGGCTCAGCGGCTTCGGCAATGCTCAAATTGCGGTCAAAACGTTTTCCCCTCAAAGCAGGAGCCAGAACAGTAGCACCAGCACTTGCTCCCAAGAAAATTAGGAGCTGCCTCCGAGTAAACTTGGACATCGAATTCTCTCTTGTTTAGAATCGCAAAAATGAAAAGTTTTGACTCACTATCTCGTTCCAAATGCGGTAAAAACAGTTATCTCGTACAATGCTCATAACTTTTAGCAAAATACAGTTCTCTTTTACCGCTCATAACCCCTTCAGAATTTTCGTGGTTTATATCTTGAGATAGATGTCATGCCTGCTCTTGGCTTTTTCTTGTTTAGGTTTGAACTCTATCTGCGCATACCTAATCTCGTAAAATGAGCATAGGCATATAACTCTGTTCAAAATATTATCTTTACAAAATTAAATTGAGGTAATTAACGATTTAAACAGTGATTATTAACTATTAACCACACCTTAACTCTTTAAATTTTCGATGAAGGGTATGTGAAGGAAGATAGTGTGCTATCCAAATCAGTTAATTATTATTGGTGTTGGCAGAACCTGACTCTTGCTTTTAGCGGAAGATCGCTCGATCTGAAACTTAGAGTTAAAAACTACCTGATGGGGGCACTATTATGAAAAAGACTATAGGTTTGGCTGCGATCGCACTTCTTGTTGGTTCAGTCTTTCCAAGTAATGTAAAGGCTGCGACGTTGAATGGAAGTTTTGAAAATGGCTTCGATGGCTGGGAAACAATCGGTGACTACCGAATAGAAACTTCCGACTTTGGGATTGAACCAGTAGCAGGAAGCTCTCAAGCTTTTCTCTCAACAGCTTTTCAAGAAGTCGTTGGTCTTGATAGCAATTTTAATCCGCTCATTGGCGGAAATGCTATTCCTGTAGATTTTATTAGTGGATTTCCCAGTCTAGAAGAATTTCTGGGTTTATCAACCTTCTTAGGCGATAATTCTTTAAATAGTATAGCTACAGCAAGACCCATTGAGGGGTCTGCGATTCAGCAAAGCTTTACGGCATCAGCTGGAGATATCCTTTCGTTTTCTTGGAATTTCCTAACTAATGAGTCAGTTGAGCAAGCCGCTCGTGAAGATTTCACCTATCCAAATTTTAATGATTTCGCTTTTGTCTCGATTCAATCTGACTCGTTTAGCCAGTTGTTCAGTCTAGCTGATACCGTTTCAACGTTCATCAACTCTTCTACTCGCTATAGTAACGAGACTGGATATCACCAATTTTCCTACACGATTCCAACTACAGGAACTTACACAGTAGGAATTGGCGTGGTGGATGTAGGTGAACCAACTCGCACTTCAGGACTACTGGTTGATAACGTGGAAGCTGTTCCTGAACCTGGCTCAGCTTTAGCATTACTCGTTGGAGGTGCTTTGGGAACCATTTCGATGCGGATGCGAAACAAAAAGAACAAGGAAATGGCTTAATTTTAAATTCGATTAATCATCTCTAAACCCTGGAGTGCCTTCTAATCTAATTCTACGCGGCACTTCCAAATACGTTGTAGCCTTAGGAACAGTAGGAGGATTGTTAAAGCCTAGCAGTACTTGAGAATTATTGGCAAAATATCGAGTCCATCGATAGATTCGCGAGTCTCGTTGCCACTGAGTGCGAGTCACTTGTGAGCGCAACAGTGGAACAATCTGTCCTTGATGTTCCCCTAAAACCATGATGGAAATTTCGCTGGTTTCAGGGTTTTCTGCAAATTCTTGCTCTATCGATTGACTAGCTAAATCCTGTGCTTGCTGGAGTAAATTGTCAAAAGATGGGTTGCTATCAGAATTGAGGATAAAATTGCGCTCTACTAATTCAGCTGAGGCAAGTGAGATAGTGGATAGTAAAGTACTTAGTACCAAAATAGCGCCCCAGCAGAGGCGACGATGGAGACTCATTGGCTTGGCTATTGTTAGTAGATGTGCGCTAGTTAGGTTAACAGCCAAAAATTAAAAGGTTAGTAAGCTTTGGTTAAGAGAGTTTAGCAATGTCGCTCATGCCCATTGGCTTTTTTGATGCGATATTTAAACCGCGCCCAAATCCCTGAGTAAAAGGGGAGCAACTGATGTACTACTTACTTAAACTCTTGGCCAGTACATAATGATCAAGACACTAAGTAGTGCTAAACTTACTCCAATGACGTCATAACGGTCTGGAGCCACACCCTCTACTTTCCAACCCCAAAGCATCGCCATAGCGATAAATACCCCACCATAGGCAGCATAAACTCTGCCAAAGTTAGCAGGTTGAAATGTGGCGATCGCTCCGTAGAGACTCAAGGTTAGCGCACCGAATATACCTAGCCAGATTGACTTACCTTCTCGCAGCCAGAGCCAGATGAGATAGCCACCACCGATCTCAAACAAGCCAGCCCACACAAAGTACAGTAGAGATTTAACAACTTGTCTCATCAGCTTTTACCTGTCTTCCGAGAAGTGGTGCTGCTCAGTAAAGGAACTCTAGGATATGCTGTGCGGTTAGTTGAGGCTGTTCCAGGTGTGGGACATGACCGCAATTTTCGATCCAAATGAGTTGAGAATGCGCGATCGCATCTTTAAACTTGTACGCATCAGCCGTTCCCAAAATGCGATCGCACTTCCCCCATAAAATTAGCGTCGGTTTCTCAATCTGTGATAGTTTCTCCCCAAAAGAGCTGTAACCCCCACTCTTGGTAAAAGCAATCAACGCTTGCTGCCAACCCTCTGATTTGAGATGTAACGCAGCACACAATTGGGCATCCAACGAAGCAAAGCTCTTGTCGAAGTAAGCATTCGTACTAATTTGTTGGCGAACTTTCGGGTTCCTTAAAAAGGCTGTTGCCAAAGAGCTGAAGGGTGGAAACATTAGCTTGCCAATGTTAGGGGGGGCTTTATATCCAGCGCTATCGATGAGAACTAGCTTCTTTACGCATTGCGGGTAAGAGAGGGTGAAATCAATCGCAGCAGCTCCTCCCATTGAAGCACCCACCACAATCACTGGCTGACTAATCAGTGTTTTCCAAAAGTAATAAAGATGGGTTTTAATGGCAGCTGGACTAAAGGCAATTCCTGCCAATCGCTCCGTAAAGCCAAAACCTAACAAGTCAACTATCCATGTCTCATTTCCGACAGCTAATAGAGGCAACAGACGACGAAACTCCAATACCGAGCTATCAAAGCCGTGAAGCAAAACGATGGGTGTTCCGCCACTGCCTTGACGTACATAAGTAGTAATAATGGGCTGCTCACTTAGGGGTGTCGTAATCGCAATTTGCTCAATACTCTGAGCAAGGGTAATGGAGGTAGGCTCGGTTAGCTGAGCCATTTCGGTGAGCAGGAAAGGAGTAGACATTAATTTCCAGAGATAGAGGCAAATAAACTCAAGGTACCTCATTATCCGCAGACTGAAAATCTGGGACTAGATAAGACTGACGCTACCTCCTTCGTAGAAACCTCTCAGTTTTTCGTTAGTTTTGCCTCACTCAAGCGCTATCTCCGGACTAAGTCTGTAAGCCCTTGCTAGAAGCGTTCTCCGTTGACGAAGCCTTCTCCGAAGGAGTAGGAGTAGGAGTAAGAATGAAAATTCTTATTCCTTCTGCCCTCTGCCGTCTGCCCTCTGCTTAATTGTCCAGCTAGTTCCTGTTACTACTGGATATCCTCAAACTAAGGGAGATGTGACATCACAGACCACAGTAACAATGGAGTGCTAGCTAGGATAGTAAAAACGATCGCATTCTCTAAGTTGCGAGTTACGAATCCTATAGTTAGCACTAGGCTGAAAAAAAGCACAAAAGAGAAAAAGAAGGCTAACTGTTCGCCGCCATAATCAATCAGTGAATCTTCCATGTGAGTCTTCCTGTTGACTTGTCTTCTCTAAAAAGAGATAAAAATCAGGAGTAAGGACGTTCCTGTAACTACTCTTTTATAGGTAACATTTTAAAAATCAATCTGCAAATTATACTTTACTTCCTGCACACTTGCTGGCGATCGCTGGAGTAATGCTCAAACGTTAAGTAGGCCAAGATGGAGATTATTATCCCAGACTTTTTGCTTGCCGCCACAGGTCAATCCGAGTTACTGAGCCGCACTTGAGGGAAAGGGACGCTGCTGAGCGTATTGTTGAGCGAGTTGTACCAGATTCACGAGTTCAGGGTTCTTCGCTTGAGGCACTCGCTGCCCATACAAAAGCTCCTGTATACTGGTAGCGATGAGAAACAGGTATTCCCGGAAGGTGAGAAAGCCTTGATCGGTAAAGCTCATCGTGTTGGGTAGTGGGCTGATATGGGGAATGACGGTAAAACCGCGATCGCGGAAATCAAGAAGCGATCTCCATATATGGAGTTCATCAGTAACTAGCAAAATTCGCCGGATTCCCTGTTGCTGTAGAATTGCCGCCGTAAACAGGGCATTTTCAGCTGTTGTTAAAGAACAATTTTCACCATCTAGCACGCTCTGAGGAATACCTTTTTCTTTTAACTGAGTGAGCATCCTGGGCGCATCGTAAGTACCGCTGACAAAAATTACAGGTGCTCGTTTAGCCTGCCAAAGCTGATGCACCACATTAACTCGCGACATTGCCAGCTCTGTTCCTCGACCCAGCACCACAATGGCTTCTGCTTGGGTACCCGAATCAACTGGAACGAAAAGAACCAGTCCTTTATCTGCCACAGCTAACAATACTACTAAAGTTACAGTGAGTCCACTTAGCAATAAGATTCCCCTTGGGCTACTTAAGCGACGCTTGCATTGTGAAAGACTTCTAATCCGGCGCAGTCCGAAAAAAGCCAACAGGAGTACTACCAGTAGCAGGGGTATTTTGAGCCAGTCAAACTGACTCCCATTGGGGAACAGAGGAAATCCGGTAAATGGGCGATCGCATAAGGCTGAGTCAAACATTGAACAAGAGCGACGTGACCTGTATCCGTTATATAGCAGTTCTCAGTTGCGTGAAGTACAGAGCGAAAAACCTAACCCCCGACCCCTTCCCTACTAGGGTTGCGGGAGTACGAATCAAAGCCTCTCTCCTTGTAGGAGAGAGGTTTGGAGAGAGGTCAGAGTGTACCGCATCCAATCGAGAAGGGCTAAAGTCTTTACGGGTGGCCAGTCGCACACAACACTCTTACTGGAGTATTCTCATTAACTAACAATTTTGATTTTGCTGGCTGCGCTCACTGCTTTTTCCCTAGCCTCCTGAACATCTTTTCCTTTCGCTAAAGCGACACCCATTCTCCGAAAAGGACGCGAGTCTGGCTTGCCAAATAATCTCAAATCTACATCTGGCTCGCTTAACGCCTCCGCTACCCCTTCAAAGACGATTGAATCGGAATAGTCTTCCGCTAAAATAACAGCACTTGCTGAGGCTCCGAGTTGCTCTATCTTGGGAATTGGCAACCCTAAAACAGCTCTCAGATGTAGCTCAAATTCATTGAAGTTTTGAGAGATTAAAGTTACCAGTCCTGTATCATGAGGTCGGGGCGAAAGTTCAGAAAAAATTACTTCATCTTTGGTGATAAAGAACTCCACTCCAAAAATTCCAGCTCCGCCTAAAGCATCGGTAACTTTTTTCGCGATCGCTTCTGCTTCTCTTACCTGTTCTTCGGCAATGGCAGCAGGTTGCCAAGATTCTTGGTAATCCCCTCGTTCTTGACGATGCCCAATCGCTGGACAAAAAATCGTCGGCGCATTCCACTGTTTAATGGTTAATAAAGTAATTTCTAGCTCGAAGTTGATAAACTCTTCAACAATAATCTTTTGGGTATCCCCTCTAGACCCTGCGATCGCATAATTCCAAGCCTGCTCTACTTCCTCTGGAGAATTAACCACCGACTGACCTTTCCCGGAGGAGGACATAACAGGTTTTACCACATTCGGAAAACCAATTTTTTGAGAAACTTCAATAAACTCATCTAAATGGGTGGCGTAGGCATAGTTAGCGGTTCTAATGCCTAACTGCTGATGAGCCAGTTCTCGAATTCGGTCGCGATTCATCGTGTAGTTTGTTGCCATCGCTGTAGGAATCACTGTAATTCCTCGCTGTTCAAATTCCAGTAGTTTCTCAGTTCTGATGGCTTCAATTTCTGGGATAATGAAATCAGGCTGATGTTTGGTAACAACTCGTTCCAAATCCTCCGCACTTAGCATAGAAATGACTTCTGAGCAATCCGCCACTTGCATAGCTGGTGCATTTTCGTAGCGGTCAACGGCAATAATATAATTACCCAGTCGTTGAGCCGCAATGACAAATTCTTTGCCCAGCTCTCCTGAGCCAAGGAGCATAATTTTTTGGGGAAGTTTTAAAGTATTTGGCATGATTGATACACTCCTTGAGTTAAAAGTTGCGCCGAGTTTAAAATCCGAGGAAAATTTTGTGGGAATGAATCCAAAATTTCTTTTAATCTAAAATCCAAAATCTAAAGTCTAAAATTCCTAGCCAAATATAGCACCCCGAAATTTTAGCTCGGTGCGTTGCTGGTTCGTTAACCCAATTCCACTTCCCAAGTTGCACCTCTCGACCAAAGCCTCTGACCATACCGTCTCATTCAGGGTTGCACCTCTCAAATCGGCTTCTCTCAAATCGGCTCTAGTAAAATTGCCAAAGATTAAGTCTGCTTCTAACAAACGACTTCCTTTCAAATTAGCCCCCGTTAAATCTGCACGAATAAAATTGACCCCATCCAAAACTAATCCTGATAAATCTGCTCCTCTGAGATTAGGAAATTTTACCCGATTTGGAGCCTTAAAAAAATGCATGACACAAATTATATTCGCCTCGTTTAGGGGGATTTGGGTTAGAAAATTGTATCGGACTAACCCAAGACTTTTAAGGATTAGCAGACGCTGCTGAGCATCTTGCTCTAGAAATTGAGTGCTAGTGTAACGGATGTCTTGAGTCGGCGAATTCAGCATTGAATCAGACTGTAATGATGACTTAAAACTGAAGTTGATTACTCTATTTTTACAGCGAAGTGGGGCGTTAGCCCTTCACGGCTGTGTGGGAGGCTATTAACCAAACACGCTCAATTCTAGAGCTTGGGCAAGTTGCCGCAACAAAAACAAACCCGCCTTGGAGTTACCGGCCTCATCTAAAGCTGGACTATAACAAGCGATCGCACCTTGGGATGGCACGACGGAAAGCATAGCCCCACTCACTCCTGATTTCGTCGGCACTCCCACCTGCACCGCAAAACGACTGGAAGCTTGATACAAACCACAGGTGGTCATTAAGGAATTAACTAAGCGACGATTTTCTGGTAATATGGCTTTATAATTCTGCACCAGAAGCAAGCCCAAAGACGATAAATCGGCTACTGTTCCAGATAAGCAGCAGACGTGATTGTAGGTATCTAGAGCCGTTTCCATAGAATCTACATAACCTGACTCAGCCAGCCGATTAGCAATAGCTCGATTGCGTTCGTTGGGCAGGGAACGCACGGATTTTAGCATCGCCTCATCTAAAAACAGATGGCAGTTTGAGCGTTGATTGAGCCACTGGCGGAGGGTTTCACAGCGAGAACGAGCATCTGAGCCCGGTAGCCGATTAGCAAGTGCGATCGCACCACTGTTGATCATCGGGTTGCGGGGCCAACCCTGATCGGCTTCTAGTTGTGTGAGGGAATTAAACGGCTCATCCGAAGGCTCCATGCCCACGAAGGCAAAGACCGCTTGTGCTCCCGACTGCTCTAGCAAAAACAGCAGCACAAACGGCTTGACCACACTCATGAGTGGAAACGACAGGGTAATGTCGCCTGCCGAAAGCATCTGACCATTAATACCCCGTATCTCCACAGCAAACCAGGTGGAATTCGCCTGAGCCAGCAACGGGATATAGTCGGGTAACTGACTTCCCTGAGTCTGAGCCTTTGCCTGAACAGCCCAGGCATTCAGTTGAGCCTGAGTGAGGGTCGTTAGTCCTGTTGAGGGTATTGTTGACACGCCGAACCCTGATTTGGACATGAATTAATATATAGCGATTCTCACTGGGATGGAGTACACAAACCCTGTATGGGCACGACAGGTCGTGCCGCCACCCTTGTACCTCACTATTCCCATGCCCCGATTTTCAGCGATGGAGACAAGCCAAAATCCAAAATCCAAAATCTAAAATGAATGACGGGTTAGAGTAGTCTCATAGGTTAGGTTAAAATCTCAGAAAGAATCCGGAAAACTAGAATTTCAGTAGGTAGCTGAATGTATTCGGTAACCTTATCCATTAAACGCTTCACAACACTAGCATCACCCTATGACTAATCGAATTCACGGCTATGGATGGATTCCTGATACACCCGATCCAAGAGATATAAAATACTCAGCCCCTCAACCTCTACTTAAGGCTTTACCACCTAGGGTAGACCTGCGATCACAGTTCCCCCCTGTTTATGCACAAGGCCCCATAGGAAGCTGTACGGCACAAGCCGTTTGTGCGGCCTTTCATTTCTGTCAAAAGAGACAGAAACTCTATAATTTTGCGCCCAGCAGATTGTTTACTTACTACACCACAAGAGACATTGAAGGAACGGTTTATGAAGATAGTGGTGCAATGCTAAGAGATACCATCAAATCCATCAATAAATTTGGAGCTTGTCCGGAATCGATCTGGCCCTATGATATTAGCAAATTAACGGTAAAACCCACTGTTACTTGTTACGACACGGCGAGTAGACATACAGCGGTTTCTTACTCTCAAGTCTCACAGACTCTCAATCAGATGAAAGGATGTCTAGGTGAAGGCTTTCCTTTTGCATTTGGTCTGCTCGTTTACGAGAGTTTTGAAGGTGACCAGGTGGCTAATACTGGAGTGTTACAGATGCCCGCCGCTGGGGAGCAAGAAGTGGGAGGTCATGCTGTATTAGTAGTTGGCTATGATGATTCCCAAAAGAGATTTACCATTAGAAATTCTTGGGGGAGTGATTGGGGAATGGGAGGCCACTTTACACTGCCTTACGATTACATGTTGAATCCAGATTTAGCGACTGATTTCTGGACCATTAGACTTGTGCGCTAAAACATCCTTCCAGGAATCCAGTTCACTTTGGGAAAATAGGCAATTGGTAAGCTGATGTGTATTTAAGCAAGCATAATCGGAGGGGCTTTCCGGCCTATCCCACAAAAAACAAGCTAAACACCGACGAGCTCGTTAAATATTCAACAGCTTACTTCTGCCCTATTCTCCATCACCCAGACATTAAGTTTTCTCATGAAAGCTGAAAATCTCTTTCCTCTGAGGGTTGGCTCCTGACCCGTAACCTCCAATTTCAAGGGAGTTAGATTTATTAATTTTCTTATCTAGTAGCGATCGCATAGCGAGTTGCTAGTTAATTATTTGTGAGGAGTCTTGTCAGACTTCTCTTTTGTCCTGTCTATCTGCTATTAAATTACAGGGGTCGTAAATAAACGCAGTGAAGACAAGGAGGAGTAAGTTTAGATAGCGCTCTTGTTGAACTGGAGGGAAACGTTTGCCGTGAAGGTCTAGAATGCGCCTAGCGCCTAACGGGGGGAAGTGGAGTGATGGCGACGAAGAAAGAGTATTGGCAAAGCCTAGCAACGAAAATTTCTAAGCTTCAACCTATTTTCAGAGCAGTGACCTAACTGAATAACCCAGCCATTAATTTAGGAAAAATAAAAATGAACAAATATGACAGTGTATTTAATTCAGAAGAGACATCCGAAGAAGGATTGAGTCCAGAAGAAGGTGTCGCGGCGATCGCTATTATTACGGTTCTCTCTAATTCTGATGCGTCTCATCTAGAGACAGATTATTTAATTGACCTGCTGTGGGAAACAGAACTCTTCGATGACTACTCCGATGATGAGATAGCAGAGATGGTCAATAGACTCCTAGGCATTGCGGGGGACGAGGGACGCGGAGCGCTGTTTAATGCCGCTTATGATTGTCTACCCGATGAGCTTTTGGCGGATGCTTTTGCCGCCGGGGTAATGATGGTTGTTGATGAGTCTGGGACTATTCCGCCTGGGCCCAGAAGTTTTCTCAAAGAGTTACAACACGCTTTGGAAATTGAGGATGAAGAAGCGCAAGTTATTGAAGACGAGGTCGTTACAGCGTTGGATGAAGACGCAGACGAAGAATATGAGGAGGAAGAAGGCGAGGATACAGACTTAGAGGGAGAGTATGAACAAGATAAATCGAGCCAGGGGGTGTATGAATCCCCGGCGGGTAATTTTAGCGTCCCAATTCCGGTTGAACCCCAAAAAGGGGGAACAATCGAGGAGCAAGATGGTGTAGTCGGGTTTTCCGACGACTTTGGTCGTTTGCTGAGAATTGATTATTATCCCATTTCCGCTGACCAAGCGGATAAGTTGGAGTCCCTAGGACAGGAAGACTATCTCATCGCCTTTCTGGTGGACAATTACGTCGAGCAAGCGATTCTTAGGAATATACCGAATTCCAAGGTTGAGTATAGGGAATATTTAGAAAATGTGATGGAGGGGTCTTACTTTATAGTCGTTGATATGCCGCAAGGTTCAACCATTTCCGTCCAGAAAAACAATGAATCTTCCCTGAGGTTGGATGCACTACGGGGTCTTATTGCTTTTCCTATGGATGATTTTTTGTATGTGCTAAGCTGTCAGCGCACTTTTTTTGAGGGAGAGACTCTCGCCTCGATAGAACAAGAAGTCGAGCGATTAAAAGACCAACTTTTAGACTTTCTCGATACGGTGGAGTTTACTTAAAGCGAATCCAGCGATCGCAAAAAGAATGATGAATGAGCCAGCCTCAATGCTGGCTTGTCTTTTAGAAGTTGGAAATGGGTTAAAATTTATCCCTTTCAAACACGCTGTCTCATCCACTCAGCTGGATTTAACTTATAGTAGCGTTTCAGCTCATTGTATAGTTCGGGATGCTTTCTTTCCATCTGAAACGGTTTTTCAAAAAACGTCTCTGTCACAACAGCAAAAAATTCGGCTGGGTCAGTTGCGCCATATTCATCGATAACCGTCTCCCAACCCTGTTCAAGTTCACTCCTCAATGTCTCATATTCTCTACTAAACACCCGTGCCCAACTGATATAGTCTGACCTTTTCTCTAGAATCGGTACACCCGATGCACTGCCACCCTCTTGGTCTAGCTGATGGGCGAACTCGTGGAGTACTACGTTGTGTCCATCTTTCCAATTGAGCGCATCACGCCTGACATCGTTCCACGAAAGTACGACTATACCAATAGGCCAAGATTCACCCGCTTTAACTTGTTTTTCCTCTAGGTAGTGTCCTCCCACAGAGCTTGTCTGATTGGCGATAAAAGCACTTGGATAAATGAGAATGATACGAAGCTTGGAAAAATAAGTACCTCTTTCGTTGAGTAAAAGCAGAGCCGCTTGGGCAGCAATCGTAAGCTTGATTTCATCCGTTATTTTCAATCCTCCACATCCTTTGAACGTTTTCTCGGCAAGTAAGACATTAATGTGGCTGTGGAGCCGTTTTTGTAACGACTCTGGTAGGCAATTATACAGGGGAACATTCCGTTCGAGGATGGTAATCCAATCCCCCGGAAAAACCCTGTGTTTAATCCGGCTACGCTTCAGATTAATGAGAGGATTTATCCCCAAGATAAAAGCAATAAGAATTATAATAAATAACAGAGTAATCAGGGTTTTTATCATAGAATATGGGGTTGGGAAAAGCTATTATATATATCCAACGTGTTTGGTTACTTATCATCAAAAAGTCTCCCTATCTTCTATTGTGGATATAGACCGTGTAGTGAACCGACTGTGGAACACAGGGCTCTTCGATGACTACTCAGGTGATGAACTATTAACGATGGTTGAGAGATTCCTAGACATTGCTGAGGAAGAAGGTTCAGGAGTACTACTTAACGCCGCTTAGGCTTCTCTATCAGATGACATCGCGCCTGAGGCTTTTGCCATCGGAGTGATAATGCTAGTCGATGATTCTGAGGAGATTTCTACTCAAAAAAAGGGTTTTCTTCAGGAACTCCAACAAGCGTTAAGACTTAAAGAGGAACAAGCACAACAAATTATAGATGATGCCGTTGCCGCGTTGAATGTGGCTGGATGAATTACAAACATTTGCTAGTTGAAGTTATTAGCTAATAGCTAATAACTTGAATTGAAAAACTCAGTTTTGCTATTATTACTCCAATTCAGCCAGTTCCAACCAGCGTTCAGTTGCCCTATCGATCGCCTGATTCAAAGCTTCCAACTGCTGATAAAGTTCCTGAACCTGGGTCACTTTCCCCGGAGGAGCCTTGAACAGTACGTTCTCCGTCTCCGCTTTCTCAGCCTCCAACTGAGCAATTTTGCCCTCAAGCTCCTCAAACTCGCGCTTTTCCCAACTAGAAAGCCGACGCGACTTGCTATTACGGGATGAGTTTGTCTCCACCTTCTCAGCTTTGGGGACTTCGGCTTTTCTGGGCTCTTGCTTAGCTTGTTGTTGAGCGGCTTCTGTTTCTTCTGCCTGCTTGTAGTCGAGATAAACCGAGTAATTCCCAGGATACTGACGGATATTGCCCCCTGGCTCCAAGGCAAAGATTTTCTCTACCGTGCGATCGAGGAAATAGCGATCGTGGGAAACCGCAATTACACAGCCATTAAACTCTTCTAAATATTCTTCCAGGATGGAGAGTGTCTGCACATCTAGGTCATTCGTGGGTTCATCCAGAATCAGCACATTAGGGGCACTCATCAGTACCCGCAGCAAGAACAGGCGACGTTTTTCTCCCCCAGAAAGCTTATTAATCGGTGCATATTGCTGGTTTCCAGGGAATAGGAAACGCTCCAACATTTGTGAGGCCGTAATTAGCGTGCCATCTGCGGTTTTAACGTATTCTGCGATTTCTTTGAGGTAGTCAATGACGCGCTGATTTTCGTTAATCGCCTCCAGGATATCCTCAGAGTGTTGGTCGAAATAGCCGATGTGAATGGTTGTGCCCAGCTCAACTTTACCGGAATCGGGTTGAACTCGCCCGGTAATGATATCCATCAGCGTGGATTTTCCTGCACCGTTGCCGCCGATAATTCCTACACGGTCATCAGAAGTAAATTCGTAGGTAAAGTTTTTGATTAGAGTTCGTTCATCATAAGCTTTAGCAACATTCTCTAACTCAATCACTTTCTTCCCAATCCGACGACCAGGAGTAGAAATCTCAACCTTAGTCTGTGCCTGTTTAAACTCCTTACCCTGCATCTCATGGATGCGGTCAATTCGCGCTTTCTGCTTCGTACTGCGAGCTTTTGGCCCTCGTTTGAGCCATTCCAACTCACGGCGCAATACCCCCTGATGTTTACGCTGACTGCTAGCCGCCGATTCTTCCGCTAATGCTTTTTTCTCTAAATAGTAAGAATAGTTGCCAGAGTAAGTGTAGAGGTCGCCTCGGTCGATTTCCAGGATACGGTTGGTGACGCGATCCAAAAAATAGCGATCGTGAGTAATCAGTAGGAGTGCGCCCCGGAAAACCTTGAGGTAACTCTGTAACCACTCGACTGACATGGCATCTAGATGGTTTGTCGGCTCATCCATTAGTAACACCTCTGGCTCCGACAACAATGCAGCAGCTAGAGCGATACGCTTGCGATAGCCACCGGATAAATCACCAATCCGAGCCTCGAAGTCTTCAATGCCTAATTTAGTCAGGATAATTTTCGCCTTCGTCTCTAAATCCCATGCGCCGATCGCTTCCATGCGCTGCATCACTTTGGAGAGACGAGCGAGCAGTTGGCTATCTTCTGAATTGTGAGCCAGTTTGTGCGAGAGTTCCTCATATTCGCGGATCAGGGTCATTTGTTCGCCACTATCGGCAAATACCTGTTCCAAAACAGTGTGATTTTCATCCAAGTCAGGTTGCTGGGGCAAGTAGACAATTTTCACTCCAGGATTGACTATAATTTGACCGCCATCAATTGGCTCGATGCCAGCAATCATCTTGAGCAGGGTCGATTTGCCGGAACCATTGGTGCCGATTAAGCCAACTTTATCGGTGGCGTCTAGACTAAAACTGGCATCTTTGAGGATTTCCTTAATGCCAAAGTCTTTGTTAACGGATTGCAGTGTGAAAATACTCATCCAGTTTTTGTTGAGAATCCCTAATAAAGCAGGTTAGCACTCTGATATCGAGTTCGGTGGGTTGCTCTTCTTTGGGATGGAGTGGAAGAGGGGGAGTTAACTTAGGGTGTCTGCAAGGTGTATTTTTAACAAACCACTCCAGGCACACAGAGCGCACAGAAGAGAAGAAAGAGAAGAAGAGAGTATATTTTCTATGTCTAGTTACCAATTTCCAGAGGGTTTTTTGTGGGGGGCGGCAACTGCATCCTACCAAATAGAAGGGGCGGCAGAGGATGGGGAGCGCAAACCTAGTGTTTGGGATAGTTTCAGTGCTACTCCAGGACGGGTTCTTAACGGTGATACGGGTGGCGTTGCATGTGACCACTATCATCGTTATGAGGAAGACGTGAAACTGATGGTACAACTGGGCATCAAGCATTATCGCTTCAGTATCGCTTGGCCTCGCATTATTCCTGATGGTCGGGGTGCAGTGAACGAAGAAGGCGTGGACTTTTACAAGCGCTTAGTTGACTGCCTGCGGGAGCACGGAATTACCCCACACGCTACGCTATTTCACTGGGACTCTCCGCAAGCGTTGGAAAATTTATATGGTTCCTGGCAGAGTCGGGAGATGGCGTTTGACTTTGCGGACTATGTGACGGCGGTGGTGAGTCGGTTGGGCGATCGCATTTCGCACTGGATGACAATCAACGAAATCACCTGCTTTACTCACTTGGGTTATGCGGTGGACAAAGAACCCCCTCATGCTCCAGGAACGCGGGTGAGTTCGCTCAAACAGGTGTGGCAAACGTCTCACCACGCCTTACTGGCTCATGGTTTAGCTTGTCAAGCTATCCGTACCATTTCACCCGCTCGCTGTTCGGTGGCGCTGGTAGACAATCTTTCCGTAACGGTTCCCATCCACGAATCACCCGTTCATATCAAAGCGGCAAAAAAGGCATTCCATACCTGTGGAGAGAATGGCGGCATCATTTTTCCTGCCCTCACTGGCGCTTATAGTCCTGCTTTGCTGGAACAGTTGGGAGTCAATGCACCGGATATTCAAGAGGGTGACTTGGAAACCATTCATCAACCTTTAGATGCCCTTGGTTTTAATATCTATACGGGTACCTATGTCCGAGCGGCTGACAACGAAGTGGGCTACGAATTTCTCGACTTACCTAAGGGCTATCCCCGGATGCACATGCCTTGGCTGAATATTCTGCCGGAGTCGATGTATTGGGGTATTCGTCATATTAGCGAGACGTTGGGACGTGAGGATTTGCCGATATTGATTACTGAAAATGGCTGTGCTTCACAAGATGAAGTAAATGTCAAGGGTGAAGTCATTGATACTGATAGAATTATGTACCTGCGGCAGCACTTGAAGTCAGCACATCGAGCAGTTAGTGAGGGATATCCGCTTAAGGGTTACTTTGTCTGGAGTCTGATGGATAACTTTGAGTGGGCGTGGGGGTATGACCGCCGCTTTGGTATTACTTATATCGATTATCCGACGCAACAACGGATTCCCAAGGCGAGTTTTGATTGGTATCGGGAGTGTATTCGTGGTAATCGCGTGGTTTAATTCTTATTCTTTGGTAAGGAGATGAATAGATGACACTGGTGGCAGCTGAAGATGTTCATCTGCGGACGGCTTAATTATAAAAAAAAGTAATAAGTAATTTTTAAAGCTATGTATTACAGCGATTTAATTTCATTCGAGCAACTAATTCCTTTGGGAATTACTCAGATTATAACTGTTGAAAAATTGGTTGATTTTGAGCCAATTGCTCCCAGCGCATTTTTAACTGAAGCCTTAAAACGATTTGCACCGCTTGCTACTGCCATCAATACCGAAAAAGCTCGTTCTGAATATTTAATTGCTCCCATTTTAAGCGAAATTGTCACCCTTAATCCTCATGCTTCCTTATTTTCGGGTAAAAGTTTTACGGCTGATCCCAGTATGGGTTTGAATGGGTTTGTTGATTTTTTACTTACTGCTAATCCTGATAAACTAACAATTAAAGCTCCTAACGATTGGATATTAATAAAAAAGGTTTAGGATGGGTTAACTGTGATCGCTTCTTGAATTAGTACGTTAAGTCTTAAAATGGAATATTGTCGCTCGGTTAAAAGCGTGAGGGCTGATTTTGAATGAACTTGAAGAGCAAGCCAAAAGACTGCTGCAAACACTCTTATCTGTGCCGTTTGAGTCCTGTGCATTAATCACCCGTGAATTTCGAGATCTCCCACTGTCACCTGGATTGTATGCCGTCAAGCATCGGGAGCATGGGCTACTTTATATTGGCAAAGCAAAAAAACTCCGAGAGCGATTTAGAGGTGGACACAAAGCCTGCACCTGGTCATGGTTGGAGGATTATAACCATCGAGACGTTGCGATCGCGTTCGCACCGCTCTCAATGGTTGATGTTCTAAAATTGGGAGATGAGCTAGAAAGCATTCTGATTCATGCGACACAGCCCCCATACAATGCGAGATATCCTAGTAGAGACTAAAGGTAGTAACCATGCAAACTCTCCCACAAACTGATAGGAAGCATCTCAGCCATGATGCCGCATTGATGTTGTTGGCAGTGTTGCCGGAGCGCATTCGCGATGCTTATTTGAATTATGCGAAACAGATTGACTACTCCATCGAAATGGTACTGGAGATGGCTCTAGCCGACTTCCTCGACCCTGATTCATTGACGTTTACAGACTGTAAGCCTCAGATCGGTTTACATCTAAACGAAGATCAGGTTACATAATCAGGAACTGGTGGGCGATCGCCTATCTATAAAAAGCGCGATCGCGCCAGCGCTGCTGCTTTCAGCAGATCGCTCGTCGATAAAAAGTAAAACGCGATAGCGCCAGCGAGAAGAGCTCTTCAGATCGCATTTGCTGTAGATTTGAGCCTGTTGTTTGTCATTCATCGAATCAGGCGAAATCCAACATTTATCAGCTTGATTGAGTCTTAGGTGTTGGGTTTCATGCTTCAACCCAACCTACAAAGCGGGCTGAGGACATTGGTAAATTTGTTGCGGTAAGCGAAGGTGCTGTCTAGGATGAATTCGGGTTGCTTGTGCGCTGCCCAAGTATT
>NZ_DATNPA010000660.1:0-7574 GCF_036703385.1 Allocoleopsis sp.
GACATATCCCTGCTCGACAAACCAATCTACCGCATCCTTGAGTGCCGTTTCTAGAGGAGACTGAGGTAAGCCCAATTCTCGAACAGCTTTCGAGGCATCATAATACATCTTCTGACGCGCCATCCGCACGCCATCTAAGGGAACGTCAGGCGTTTTACCCAACGGCGCGAGGATTCGTTCGTCAATCCAAGCCACACTCAACGGTAACCAAGCCGGTACCGTGTGTTTTGGGGCGCTGATTCCTGTAAGTTGGGCGAGTTGATCGAGGAGTTGTTTTAATGTGAGGTTTCGATGTCCTAAAATGTAGCGATCGCCTGTTTTCCCTCGTTTGAGTGCTAGCAGGTGTCCCCATGCCACATCCCGCACATCGATAAAATTTAGCCCCGTATCCAAATAAAAGGGCATTTCCCGCCGCAAAAAGCGTAATATTATATCACCCGTTGGCGTCGGTTTAATATCAAATGGGCCAATGGGACTGCTAGGATTGACGATAATGACATCTTGACCCGCCTCAACGGCTTTCCGAGCTTCCTGCTCTGCCAGGAATTTAGACTTTTTGTAGTGACCGACCAAGGTATCCACAGGGCTTTGATGGGTTTCATCCACAATTTCACCTGGGGCACCCACCCCAATAGCAGCAACGGAACTGGTGTAAACCGTTCGCTCAATCCCTACTTGACGAGCAGCTGCTAGAACATTTCGGGTTCCCAGCACATTATGGCGATAAAGTGCCTCTTGGTCAGCTTGCCATAGGGAATAGTGAGCCGCAACGTGAAAGAGTGCCTGACACCCCTCCATTTGCCGCCCTAACTCGGTATCGTTCAAATCCCCTTGGACAATCTCTACATCCAGACTTTGCAGATTATCTAAGCAACTGCTGGGACGGACAAGGGCTTTCACGGCATACCCTTCTTGTATCAGCAACCGCACCAGATTAGCACCGATAAACCCCGTTCCTCCCGTAACAAAAACCTGCGTTACCATCAGACAAACCCCTTACCTTTGGAGAATCGGTGCCGTATATCGTCCAGCAAAGCATAGACAACCGGAACAACAATCAGGCTCAACAACGTGGACGTTATCAATCCACCAATAATTGCCACTGCCATTGGTGCCCGTAACTCGGCACCAGCCCCCAAACCTAATGCCAGTGGCAGCATCCCCAGAATAGTAGAAGCTGTGGTCATTAGAATGGGTCGCAGCCTTACGGGGCCTGCTTGGAGGATGGCTTCGGTGCGATTTAGCCCCGATTTCCGCAACTGATTGATGTAATCCACAATCAAAATGGCATTTTTGTTGATGAGACCCATCAAAAAGATGATACCGATTAGGGAAATCATGCCGAAGTCACTGTGGGTTATCAGTAGCCCTAGCATTGCCCCCACAATGGATAGCGGCAAAGAGAAGATAATCACTAAGGGGTCGAGCCAGCTTTTGAACAGCAATACCAGCACCAAAAAGATGCACAAAATCGACAGCCCCAACGTTGTACCAAAACTACCCAAAATCTGACTACTGCGGGCTGAGTCTCCCCCCAAATCCAGTTTGATTCCAGGAGGAAGAACCGCTTTGGCTTCTGCCACCATTCGGTCAGTGGCATTTCCCAGAGTGGAGTTCTGTCCTAGGTTGGCGCTCACATCAGCCGATCGCCGAGTATTATTATGCTGAATTTCCAAGATGGTTCCTTCTTGGTTGGCTTCCGAAGAGGAGGTCACATCTGCAAACCCTGGTAGTTTCTTAAGTCGGTCTCTGAGCGTATTAGCCGTGCGGTTGAGTTCTTCAAGGTTTTCGCCGAGCAGAGCTACCTTGAGGGGTTTGTCGCCACCCGTATCCACAAATTGAATATCTTCAATGCTCGTCGTCACACCAGAAAGCTTGGGCAACGAGGTGCGTAACTGGTCTTGCACGGCGGTCGTATCGAGGGTGCGCTTCTCCTTGAGCTTCACATAGAGCTTGCCTTTATTCGGTTCACCCTGACGCGACCCAACGATGGTAAAGACATCCTCCACTTCAGACGATTTCCGCACAAAATCATCCAACTTCTTGGCAACTTGCAGGGAGTCATTCAGGGGATTGAACGCGGCTAATGCTGCACCTTGAGATTTCTGCAATGCCTGTAAGTCCTGAGGTGAAGGAGAACGTCCTTCGGCACCTTGAGATTTGCGCAACGCTTCTAAATCCTGAGGTGAAGGAGATGTACCTGCATCCGGAGGCGATGATGTCTCACCCGAACCAGCCGCCAGTTCTTTGGGAATGGTGGGTAAAGGAGCCGTATAAGTAATATTGAACTCTCCGCGATCGAGTTTGGGAATAAACCCTTTGGGAATCAGTGGAATGAGTCCTAAACCAATCACTAAACTCAAAGCCGCTAATCCTAGCACTATCCCTCGGTGATTCAAAGACCAAGCGAGTAAGTTTCGGTACCCTTGCTCAAAGCGAGACCCCTTATTCTCTTGTTCTGAGCGGTTGGCGGTTTTGGGTTTAAGCCAACGAGACGCTAGTAACGGCGACAGAGTCCGAGCCACTAATAAAGACGTAAGCACCGATGCCGAAACAGTGATACCAAAGGGCTTAAAAAACTGACCCACTACACCTCCCATCAAACCCACCGGCAGAAAAACCGCCACGATGGTAAAGGTTGCCGCAGAGACGGTTAATCCAATTTCATTGGTTGCTAAAATTGATGCCTGACGTGGCGTTTCCCCATTTTCAATATGCCGGGTGATGTTCTCTACATCCACGATCGCATCATCGACGATAATTCCTATTACCAGTGCCAGTGCCAGCAGTGTAATGGTTTCGAGATTGAAGCCAAACATCGCCATGACGATAAACGTCCCCAACAAGGAGATAGGAATCGCCAGTGCTGTAATTAGCGTTGCTCGTAGGTTCCACAGGAAGGGGAAGATGATTACGACAGACAACACGACTGCCTGAACCAGTGCATCAATTGTCGCGTGAGTGGCCTCACGAATATAGTCAGCCTGAGTCGAAGCGAGAGTAAGTTTTACACCAGAAACGGTAGATTTGAGCTTTTCGACCTCTTTCTCCACCTTGTTCACCACATCCAGCGTGTTAGCATCGCCTCGTTTGATGACTTGAAAAGCTAGAGCCTCTTGTCCATTGAACTGAACCAACGTCGCCCCTTGACCTAAGGCATCACTCGCTGATGAGAGAGAGACAGGAGCTTTCGGGGGTTCACCCAGCAGCTCAACTTTGAGAACTCCCGGTATCCGGGAGATGCTAGGCACAATCTTGTCTTTGGCGAGTTTCGCTAAGTCAGTCAATTTTTGGGACGAACTTTGAATTGCGTAACTAACAACAGCGGACTCGTTTAAGTTGAGGGGAATGACTTTAAACGTGGCTTTCGCAGGTAGTTTCAAATTCTTCAGTGACGTTTCCACCTGACGACTCACGTTTTCCAGGTTTGTCCCCACGGCAAACGACAAACTGACGACACTTTGACCGGGGTACGAAGAGGAGCGGCTCTCATCCAGTTTTTCTAGGGATTTAAGTTGCTGCTCAATCGGGTTAGTGAGCTGACGCTCAGTCTCCAGAGCCGTCTGGAGTGGGGCTGAAGCATTTACCACAACCACCGGAAAGGTAATGTCCGGGAACAGCGCGTACTTTAGAGACGTGAAAGCTAGAATCCCAGCTACCGTCACGGCGAGCCAAAAGCTGATACTGAACCAAGGAAACTCGATCGCTAACTTGGAAATATTAAATCGCTCTCGGATGGATTTTTTGCGAGTCGGCTCTACCATTTGGGAAGACAGTATCGTGTAGTCTACAGGATATCTATGACATCCTATCGTTCTGACCTTAGCTTTTTGAGATTCTGTCCTATGAGAAAAACTTAGGCATCCTCCAACAGGACATTGTTGGAACTGTGTGAAGGGCTCTTGACAAACAAGTTTGAGGAAGAGTTTGTGCTTGATGCTACTGTAAAAGTTCGCTAATCTCAGATAGCACTAGAGCCTATCCGGACAGGGGAGATGAGATGTGACATCCCTGAGCAACACGAATTTTACTGATGCAATCAAGGATTTTTCCGATCATCTCTACAATCAACCACTCTGCCCGACTAACTGAACCTTTAGAATTGGACCTGAGAGATGAACCTTGGATCTGAGGCACATAAGGAGCTATTCTGCCGCAGTTTTATGGAGAGCCATCTGCGGTATGAGCCAAGTCAGCTTCCTTGGCCTGAACTCGACGCCCCAACGCTGGAGCGACTGCGGGGCATTCCGTTCTGGCAGAAAGCTCTGGAGACTGAGCGGCAAGCTGGAGCCTTGGTGGCGGCTTATACTAACTTGGTGGACGACCCCGTTTTGAAAGAAGCGATCGCACTCCAAGGTGAAGAAGAAGCACGTCACGCCCGACTCATTGCAACACTCATTGACCGCTATGGCATTGAGATGGGAGAACTTGCCCCAATAAATCTTTCCCACAACATTGAGCAACACTTCACCCACTTTGGCTTTGAAGAATGCCTGGATTCCTTCTTCGCCTTTGGTCTATTTGGCGTTGCCCGTGAAGCTGGCCTATTCCCAGAGCAATTTTTCACCATCTTCGACCCCATCCTGGACGAAGAGGCACGTCATATTGTGTTCTTTGTTAACTGGTTTACCTACCTACAAATCCAGCGCGGTCAAGGATTTGCCGGACTAAGAGCCACAAAAACTCTATGGCACTATGGCATTGCCCTCCGCAGCTTGCTCGACGCTGTTAGTAGTGGAGAGACAAATGGGGACGGGTTCACGGCAACTAGTGCCAGTGCCTTTACCCTGGATTTGACCCTTGAAGGATTTCTCTCTACTTGCCTTCAGGAGAACCAACGCCGAATGAGTAAATTCGACCCACAACTGCTTCAACCTAAATTGCTGCCCAGACTGACAAGCATTGCCCTGCGAACACTTCAGTTGAAGCCTCAGCGCAAATCCCCCGTGGTGGAAAGTCCTAATCCGAGTTAGAACAAGGGTTCTACTCCGAATTGAGGCAATTTCCTAATCTGAAAACTAGAGCAGGATTTGAAACCTAAGAACTTCATCAAACGTTGAGAAAACGCGCTCTCGTTGGCAACGAGAGCGTTAAAGTACCTGAGTTTCCCACGCCGAGAATAGACCTCTTTCATAAATCCTGAAATGCCCCCTAAATCCCCCAATCCTGGGGGACTTTGAATATATTATCACCCCAAATTTGGTGGGCTGAGGGGGCAAAAATTGACTTTTGCAAGAGACATTCATGAGCGTACCGCTCACACACCAGGATGAAAGGAGACTTTCAAAACAGGTCTAATCATGAGTTGCTATTGATTTGTAATTTTTCTGATTCGTATCCAAGCTTTGGTAAATCCTGGATTGACTACCTCATCGTTGCGTCCTTCATTGAAAACAGGTTGTCCTTCAATAACCATTAGATCTGGGTAAGTTTCCCGCCGATATCGAGGAATCCACAACCGTAAATCGCCCATAAATGGTTCTGCATCCTTCCCTCGTAAAGCGAATTTTAAGAACGTGCAGATATTGACAGCAATCCGGTTATGATTAATCGTGCAAACTGTCATCGGGACAATTTCTCCGTCGCGGTACTCACTTCTAAATTCAGCAGTTTCTTCTAATTGCCGATACTCCTCTAGAGTGTAGAAGCGTTGCTGCATCTGAGTTACCATTTCTATCTCTTAGTCAGTTAAAATTTCTAACTTGTAACCCGTAACCTGTTAACCCATTCTCCATTGCTCCAAACAATTTTGGTTCCTCAAGGAGCCGAGTACAAGGCTGTCTGTCGAGGCTTAAGGCGTGTTAAGTCTCCAAAACCGTCGGTGGTACCCATTCCTGTTGGCCCTAAACCTGTCACTCAGGTTCTAGAAGGATGGCAACAAACAGAGGATTTTCGGAAGGGGAAGTCTTCTGGCATCTTAGTTATGGGTCTATGTGGGAGTTTGTCACCACAATTGGGTATCGGGGATATTGCTATCTATCATAGTTGTGTACACAAGTCAAGTATAGAGACTCCCGTCGTGCGCCCGTGCGATCGCGAACTCACCACTTTATTGCAGCAGAAACTCAAAGAAGGGGTGTCCTTGGTGAGGGGATTAACGAGCGATCGCATCATTTTCTCTGCCGCAGAAAAACGCCATCTCGGTCAACTCTACGATATCCAGGTGGTTGATATGGAAGGATTTGCGGTTTTGGAGGTTCTCTCGCGATCGGGGGTGGCAGTGGGGATGGTACGAGTCATCAGCGATGACGTTCATCACAACCTGCCAAATCTCACCTCTGCACTGAGTTCAGATGGTTCCCTTCAACCTTTGCCCTTAGCCATGAGTATGATGCAGCAACCTATTGCCGCTACTCGTCTGATTCGGGGAGCGATGCACGGGTTGCGCGTGTTACAGAATGTGACAACAAGACTGTTCTCTTAATCATATAGCCCTTCTCAATTAGATATAGAGAGAGGCGTTGATTCTTACTCCCCTTCCCTTGTAGGGAAGGGGTTGGGGATTAGGTTTGTCCGATGTGCACGCGCGTAACCTGAGAACTGCTATAGTGCTACCAAGGATTGCCAATTAAAGTGAAAGCACTCCAGTAGGAAGGACGTGTCAAGTCTATATCTCCCAAAGCGGCAAGCTCCGGCGGTAAAGGAAAGCTGCCCTGGTTGGTGACAAGTTTACCGCCCTCTAATCTCACTTCACCCTTAAGCATGGCTAACTGAGCAAGTCTGAGCGCCTCAGCTTTCATCGGGACTTGTTTGAGTTGCTCATAGAATTCAGTCATTAAACCCAGTGTCCCTTCATCGCTGACGTACCACAAACTTGCTAAGACAGTCTTCGCTCCAGCTTGCGCTGCCAACCCCGCAAATCCCAATTCATTCTGCTCATCCCCTAACGCTGTGCGACAAGCACTCAAAACTAACAGTTCTACAGGGGGTTTATTCAACCCCATCTGCCGCAGTTGTGCTAATCGCAGTTGGGTATCCCATAGTTGGAGATAGGATTTTTCTGGCGCTCCAGGTAGATACTGGGCATGGGTGGCTAGATGGATAATGCCAAAGGGCTGGGAATCTCTAGCGGCTTGTAAATTGGATAGAGTAAAGTGGTCATTGAGGAAGGATTTTCCTGACCAGAGTTTACCTGTGATGACGGACAATTCTACAGGTACAGAGGGTAAAGGACTCTTGTCCGCAAATTTCTCGATACCCATTGCTAAGACAGAAGAATTCCTTACATCCGAGTAGCGGGTATCGGTGAGGGAAAGGCTGGGCATTAAGCTAACACTGTAGCGTTCGATAATAAACTGTTTGCCATCGTGCAGGGCAGCTAAGGGGATACTGCGTAATCCGGCGTCCATGATGTAGGCAAGATTGTGAATGTGTAGCTGTTGTAAGTCAGGTTCTATAGGAGCTACCAGCCACTCATACATTTTTTGGGCGGGAGCCAGGGAGCCCGTGCGATCAGTGGGATCGGTTAACTTGCTCCGAAATTCCTTGACCATACGGAGGACTTCGGCTCTGGTAGCCGACGTGGAGCGGCGAATCGGGTTTCCTTGGGATGTGATGAGAATGAGTTCCAGGCG
>NZ_DATNPA010000661.1:0-8643 GCF_036703385.1 Allocoleopsis sp.
GTGAGGAAAATTATTAGCGTCGTCAGCAAGGCAAGAAGCTGGATAAGGTTTTCCCACTTTTGTTCCTCATCCAGCTTCATTGAATGAACCTCCTTCTCCTAATGCCCAATGTGGCGGTAACTGAAGCTGTTGGAAACGAAAGCCGTTCGCGCAACAATTTCCTCTTCAGGCATCTGCTCAATCTGTTCTGCCCAGTCTGAGTTAGGGTTGAGGATATTTGCTTTAGCAACATCACCCAATCCAGGGCGGGCTTGTTCTAGAACCTCAACTACATGAAGCTCTTTTGCAGTAAGTTCGCGTTCTGGTGGCTGTAGCAATGCCCAAATATCTGGATTTGATTCAGGGGTAATTTGAAAAGTTTTGGGTCGTTCTGTCATGCTTCCTCCTCCTCTTCGCCTGCGTCAAAGATGGAGTCCCATACTTCGGCATTCCAGCTAGCGCCTACGCTTTCGTCCGTTGGAGGTTCTTCAAAAGCGTCGGGGTCGCCTAGCATCAGACCTCCTAACTTTTGGGCTATCAGTTCGTCGTCTGGAGCGTCGTTGGCAGGAAGGTTGGGGTTAAATCGGATTCCCATTACTTCACCTCCTGCGTTATGGATTTACCTGCGTCGAGCCTCGCCTGAAGTACAGCACGCACTAGGGGCTTAAGGCGCATCGTGGCGTAGTTGGGAATGGGTTCAAGGCGTCCCTGTTGCTTTGCTGCTTCGTTAAGGGACGAGGCCTCGATGCGGTATTGGGCGAATGATTTTGGCATAATCGTTAGAGTCCTTGCGATTCGTAAAGAGCGGTCGTTTGGTTAGAGCTAGCGCTGGGAGTGTCCAGTTCGTCAGCGCTGGCATCTTCTCCGCTGCGGTCATTGCAAACACCTCAATAAATTTAGAATTCCGGATTCAACTAGGAATATGAGCAGTGTCCAGAAAAGCAGGCGATAAACTATCTGCATTAATCTCTTGCCATCAATCCAGCACCTAGAACGAATAGCCCAAAGGCAATGCCAACAGGCGGGAAAGCTAAACTGATAGCTCCGGCTGTGGCGGTCAAAGTTCCGATAGCTACAAGGTGAGACATAGTTTTCTCCTGGGATTTTTGTTGACTGTTGTTTAGGGTTTTCAGCCCTTGGATTTCGGCTTTAAAAGCCGAAATCTCTGCGGTTGATAGTTGAGAAAAATAGGCTTGAATGTCTTCTCCAATCGAGAAGTCTTCAAACTCTATTTCTTGACGAAAAAAGCCTTGACATCCACGTTGCTTTCAGCTAATCCCTGCTGAATCTGGGTTAAACGTTCGTTAGCTTTGCTAGCCCTAGCTCCTGGATTGACTCCATATTTCTGTCGCAGGAAGTCTAGCCCGTTGGCTTTAAGGGATTGGATTTGATTGAGCTTTTGCTGCCGCTCTAGGTCGCGATTTTCGTCGTAAGCTTCGTACACCAAAGCCTTACCAGCTTCCTTGGCAGCAATCAGCAGTTCGGCTTCCGCAATCCCAGATTTAAACTCGGTTTCAGCGTCTAACTGTAGCTGAATATCAGCGTTTTTTACGGCGTACACAAAGTCAGTGGAAACACCATATTCTTGAGCAATCGTTAAGGCTTCAGCTTTCGGTAAATGTCCGTTTTCGTTACCGTTATTCCTGTTACTACCACTACCGTTATCACTGGCTGCTGGCAGAGCAAAGGCATGAGCCATTTCTTTGATTTCAGGCGCTTTATTCAGCAATTCTTGCACTTTGGGCATTGCTGAATCAGGAATTTCATCCCACTGCTCTACGTCTGGGAATTCATTCAAAAGCTCAATTTGCAAAGAATCCAAAGATAAATTGTGTTGATTAGCTAAGTCGCTCAATTGCATTGTTCAATGTCTCCTCTGTTGCAAAAATGTGCGGGTTGAGTTTGGTAAATGTTTCGAGTTTTTTGAGGGAACGAAACAACTTGTTCTGTTTAACGAGATACTTCAAAACCAAAAACTCGAACCAGGTGAACGGGGGTTCATCAATGTAACTGACTTGTACATACCCACCTTTGAGCTTTTGCTCTAATTGCTTTTTGCGCTCAATTGGGTAATCGGGATTACGGTTTAATGCTCTATCCCAATAAGGCTTAATTTTTCGCGCAATCAGCCGATACTTCATCAACTGGCGATCGCTAATTCCCAACTCCTTCAACGCATCACTCAAAGAAATGTGGGATGGGTTATTTTGCCCTACTTCAATCCAATCTGTTGGGGCAATCCCCGTGATTCGGGTAACCTGCGGTGATACTTCGGCAAACGTGGCTCTCACCTCCTGAAATATTCGTTATGTAAAGCTTTCGGTTACTTAGCTCGGTCAGAGTTCGGTGATTTACTGCTAGAGCGGTGAAACTTCGACCAAGACAAGTCTTGAGGCAAAAAGTTCGGCTTTGGCGTTGGTATGGCTTCTGTAAGCGCTTCGCCGTTGCTTTACCGAATTTTTGCCTGACACTTGTTAGGATATCACACATTAGTGTGATTAACTCACATTAATGTGTAAAAGATTTGGAGAAAAAGCACAACACGCCATGAGGAGTATTATTGGATCAGTTATCGAGACGCATTAGGTGGCAAAAGACAAAGATCAAGCTCGACTGTCGATAATCATCCCGAATGACCTTAAGGAAACTCTCGAAGAATTAGCGGAGTTTCCTTATAAGAGCGTTACTAATGCGGCGGTTGTTTTGATGCGGGAAGCGTTGAATAACCGTTCTGGACAGCCAAAGCCTACAAAAGACGAGATTATTGAGGCGTTCATCGAGATGGAAGCCACCGATCTCATTGAGGTAGCTCTCAGGGCTTTAGAAAAACTGCATCTTGTAGAATTTCAGCCTGATCGTCTTAGTCAGTGGGCTTTAGAGCAAATCAGCGCTCAGTCCGAAATCGCACTGGAACGCCTTCAAAAAATCAGAGGAGGCGATCACATGACAGCCAAAGAGCTTGAAAAGCTGGCGCGGGTCTTTAAAACAACCCCACCAGAGGTCAAAAAAATTCTTCAGAGTGAATGTTGCAACAAGGAGAACTGCGATGCACATTGATGAACTACTCAAACACTGCGAACGCGAGGAGTTTCCAGAAGAAATCATTCTCATTCAGCTAGCTAATGCTTAGGAGAGCGATCGCGCAGTGCCACCCCTCCCTTGAGGCGGTGCGGGAGTGCAAGTCCCCGGAAGTCGCCTGGGCTAATGCCCATTTGTTGAGTTCACTTATGGAGCAAGTTTATCTCTCTCAAGCTCAAATCATATTAAGATCCCTATAGCTCATCTGAACTGCTTATGTTTCCAATAAAAATCCCGCCTTGAGAGCGGGACACAATTCAACAAATTTAAATTTCCCCTACCACTCACCTTTTCAAAGTTTCTCAGGCTAAACAAAAGGTGGTGCAGGAAGGCAAGAATCGCTTGTTTCATACTCTGACTGCCGCTTTGCAGCAGAGTGGCATTTCATGCCTAAGTCTAGCAGACTATTGGCAGATTTGTTCGCTCGCTTGGCAATCAGGTAAAGCCGTGAAAGCCAAAAATTGCGATTGACGGTTTGACGGTCAGACGGTCAGCACCGTCTTACTTAAACAATTGTGCCACTGCTTCAGCTTGTGCCACAAGACGATTTTTGCCTTCATAAGCAGCTCGGTAGGGGAACTGTCACCCTAACACCGCGCAGGAGGCGGCATTCATGGCATTTACATCTGAACCAACTTTTGACATTCGCAACTTTGCTCACCAGCTCACCCAAGCTAAAAAAGGACGATACAACTGCCCCAACTGCGGCAAACCTAAGCTCTCTATTGATCGGCATTCGGGCAAATATCAGTGTTGGGGCTGCTACGACACCAAAGCGATAGCGAAGCGCTGCTGCGAAGCGCAGATCGCCCGAATTCTCACCTCTCCTGAGCGGGAAGAACGGCGGCGGCAGGAGGAATCTGTTCGACTCGCCAACAGTAAGTCACCCCAACAGCGGGAAGCCGAATGGGTAACAGGCAGCAGGGTAGCCCCAGAAATTACTGCCAAAAATCTTCGTCACATCGATCATCCTCCGGCGATCGCGCAGTTACTCAATTGGAATTGGTACGGTCACACAGGCGGTTGGTATGTCTTCAGTTGCGACCCAAAAACTGGACAACTGGGTAAGTCCGGACAGTTCAAGCCTGATACCCCGATTCAATTTCCTGACCATAACGAGCAGCAGAAGTACCTTAGTTTTCCCAAGGGTGGCAAGTCCTCTGCGGTTTATCTGCTTCTAACCCTCAACTACTGGCAAACGATTAGTGAGCGGTTTAACGTCCCGATTGAGGATGCTGATATTATCCGCGCTCGCGAAGACCTGGGCTTTTGGCTGTGGGTGCTCAACCACCCAGAGTTACCGATTGTCCTCACTGAGGGCGCGAAGAAGTCAGCTTGCCTATTGTCTCACGGTTGGATTGCCATCTCTATCTCTGGCGTGTGGATGGGTCAGGAAGGCAAAGGCACAAAACTACACCCGTCAATCCGCCCGTTCATCGTGCCGGGGCGTCCGGTTTACCTTGCCTTTGACAGTGACATCATTGTTAAAGAGAGCGTGGAGGCGGCGTTACGTCAGCTAGGACGGCTAATTAAAAAGGAACGAGCTGAAATTTTTGTAACTCTCTGGCACCTCGACCAAGGCAAAGGCGTTGACGATTTAATTGTAAAAGAAGGTGCGATCGCCTTTGAGCAAGCCTTTGATGAAGCTCTGCCTTACAGCCAGTGGCTCAAGTCTCTACAACCAGACAACAACGGTGGCAACGGCAGTGGAAATCTTCGTGGAGGTGGCTCTGGCGGCAACGGTGGGGGTGATGATTCTGGCTCAACACCCGATAAAAGCAATCCAGAGTGGTTTTACGAGCGCATTTCCAAACAGCTAAACTTGCCCTTTGAAAACTGCGTCACTGCCCAAACCTTCGACGGTTGGGTTTATCGTCGCGAATTCGGCGCAACTGCTGGAGATTGGCGCGTAATTGACTCCGCTTTTTACCAGTGGAAAGAACACCTGGACTATTGGCAGCACCAGAAAGACACCCTCATCAATGCCCAAATCGCTGACGCTGGCGAAAAAGCTTATAAACTTAAGCACTCTAAGGAGTTTGGCTGGCAAGTCGTTAAGCCTTACGAAACCAACAGTCACAAGGAATCAGCCTTCAAGTACATCCGCAGCCGTCTTGATCGCTCTCTTGAGCTTCCATCCAACACGCACCTCGTGGCCTTCAAAACTGTGTCGTGGATATGCGAACGGGTAAGACTTTGCCCCACAGCAAAGAGCATTTTCTTACCAGCATGATTCCCTATGATTACGAGCCGGGAAAAGAATGCCCAGAAACCTTCCGCCAATTCATCGCTGAATCGTTTGGGGAGGATATGCTTCCCATCATTCGGGCGTTCACTTCAATGTTCCTCGATCCGACAGCTCCCTACGGACGTTTCCCCCATATAATCGGTCAATCGGGTGGTGGCAAGGGTACTCTGGGGCGATTCTGGAATAGTTTATGGGGGGAAGCATCTGACAGCGCTGTAAATTTTTCGGAAATAGCAACTCCAGAGGGCAGGCACCAGTTTCTGACGAACAAAAGAATTTTCGGATTCCCCGATGTGGGTGGCTTCGTCCAAAGTCCTCGCGCTTTCTACGAATTGGTAGACAATGGCGAACTTAGCGGTCGAGCCTTGTTTAATCCAGTTGGCTACATGAAGCGGTGGGATGTGCGGTTTTGGGCTGCCTCGGTGGATTTCCTGCAAATTGAGAACGCGGGTGATGGGTATGCGCGGCGAGCTTACCCAATCCCGGTTAAAGCCCGGAATGTATTGCCCGACCCAGACCTAAAACTCAGACTTGAGGCGGTCAAGGCTGATGTAATTTCCTGGGCTTTGGCGATGCCGCGAGAAGAGCGCGATCGCATCCTACTATCTGAGCCAGAAAACGAACGAGTCATCAACTTACGCCTTGATGCGGCTCTCTACAGCGACAGTACAAAAAGCTTTGTCGATAACTGCCTGCGTCCTAATCATGAGCCTGGGTTCATGCCCCATTACCTGTTGCATACGGTGTATGTCGCCTACTGCAAAGAACACGGTTACACGCCGCTGGGGATGAGTAAATTCATCAGCCATCTGAAGACGGTACTGCCGAACAACTTCGTGCAGCGGCGCTGGGGTCCCATGTCGAACGGGGATCGAGATCGGATACCGGCTCACTGGGAATATGTTACTACCCTGCCGGGAGCTTTTGTCAGCATAAACCAGAACAATGGATGGAGTGGCAGCTCTGAAAATGCTCCACCTCCCACAGATCCCACCTGGGTTTGCCGTAAGTCCAAGTGTGAGGAGGGCGGTCTAATGGAGTTTGCCGATTTTTGGAATCCACCCTCTCCTCCAGACGAGGATGGGGGTGATTGGGGTGATGGTGATAACAATCCTCATATACCTCCTACACCTCCCTCTTCCCATGAGGGTGTCCAGGGTGGATCAAAAAATCAAGCGGTAAGTAATTGTACTGTGGACAACCCAGAACAACGTGAAATCAAGGGTGTCCAGGGTGGATCAACTGTCCAACCAAGAGATTTAGCTAAAGAAAAATCAACGGTTGCAGTACTTGAAAAAATTGCTCCTGAAATTTCTCCAACCTCTATTTCCTCTGGTGGACAAAGGGTGGACACCCTGGACAAAAAATTAGAACAGGCAGTAAAAGAGCCGCAATCTCATACTGAACCGCAGTTCAAAGCACACGTTGGGTTGAAGTGGAATGAACCTTCATTGGGTGAGGAGCCTGACTACTCCACTTTTCCGCACCGAGCCAGTGACAATCTTCAGGCAAAGATTAAGCAAGCCTTCAGGATTAAGGAACAGCTTTTGTCGGCTAACAATAAGGATGATCTGGCTGCTGCCAAAGGGGAGCACGGAGAAAATCAAGTCAACTGGGTGCGGTGTACCCTTTTGACTGAATCCGAACGAGAAAAAGTTCGGTCAACAGCCCAGACTGAGCAGTTAAATTTGCTTGAGCAAAGCGATAGCCGCAGCCGCGAAGATTTTCCCCAGTCAAGCGACCCTTGGCTAGAACGAGAAAATCTCGCGGACATGGCACAAAGTTTAGATAATTGTCCCGACCGCTCCATCTTGGCTGATTTACGCCTTTGCTGGCCGCCCTACGCGATGAATGCAGCCTGCAAATTGCTTTCTGCCGAGAAACACGCCCAGATCAAGCGATGGGTACTGGAGCTGAACCAATTGGCAGCGGGTGATTAATTTCTCCCGACTCGATAAGAAAAAATAATCTTTTGTTGGGCTAGCTGCTACCTTGTCTCCATCCTCTCATGAGGAGCGGCTTGCCGCGTGTCGGATGCGCCTGTCCTATTGTTGTCTCGCTTCCAGTCGCGTGGAATTTAACTTGGGATAGCTCCTGGGTGTGAGCGTGATGCAGTGTTGGGGGTGAACCATCCGTGAGCGCTTTTGTATCCAGTTGACGGAGAACTCCGTTAAGATTTCCGTTATGGCTGATGCTCTTGAACCAGCGACAGTATGGGTGAAGCTAAACGACGAAAGAAATTAGATCCAAACTATGGGAAGCCAAAACCTATTGATTTAAACAGCCTGTTTGCTCACATGGCACGAAAGTATGGTTTTATCGAAACGCCAGAAGAATTTGCTTTTCTGGTGGCAAAGGAGCTTAAGAGTATGGGTTGGGAGGTGGGCCTAGATGAAAAAGGGCATCTTACTGGTGTGACTCTGACGCTGCCGGGTGAATGAAGTTGAGTCGCCGCCACTAGGAGGTTAACTGTTTACCCCTGCTGATAGCCGCGGCTTCATCGGAAAAGTTCGTGTCCTGCCAACAGGACACATGGGAAGTCCTTTCACATTCCGCTCGACCGAATTGTGAAAGGGCTGGGGCTGACGGGCGTAAGTTTCCTTTGGCTTGGCGGAGCGCACGCGCTTCCTGTGGACTAGGGAGGATTTGAAAGATCTTAGGGAGCGACTCCAATCCGTTATACCGGATTGGCGACGTCTCCACTCAACGTTCAATTTGGGGCTTCTGTTGCGGCAACTGTTGGGGTAGCTGCTGTGCTGCTGCTGCAATCTGGGAGAAATTTTCCACGTCTTCTGGGGTAATCCCTTGAGCGAACAGCACTTTTCCACCTTTATACCGAGCTAATGCCCCTCTCTGGTGATGGTTCAAAAAGAGTTCCTCTGTTTTTGAGTCGTAGACGAGTTCATGGAAGTTACCATCGAGAACCCATCTTCCTGGCTCCACTTCTGTGCTTCCCGTTCTATATTGATTCCAAACAAGAGCGATGTCGGGATACATCTGAATAGCGAGTTCAAGAAGAAGCCTATTCGTAGAAATTGGTTCTGGCCGCTTCTGGTATGAAAGGCTTGATGGAGTTAGGTTATCTGGTTCATCTGGTTCAATCGTTGCAGAAGCTTCAGTAACAGAAAGCTCCCGTTGGTTAAAGAGCAGATCGAACAGTTTTTGGTAGGCAGCGATTTGAGTGCAATCGGCAATTGGGGTTGGTTCCTCCTTCTGGTTTTGGGTTGATGGCTGGTCTGTCTCCATCAGTGACGAGATGGAGGTAGAGGGCGGTTGATTTGTCTCTAGTGGTGGGAAAGTGAGGGACACCAACTCACCGACTGCTGCGGCTTGTAACG
>NZ_DATNPA010000662.1:0-6644 GCF_036703385.1 Allocoleopsis sp.
TGGGGAACAGCTGCATATTCAGTTAACAAACCCCACCGAAGCGGGGAAAGAAATTAAGATTGCGATCGCATACAGTGTAGAAAAACCCCAACGTGGTCTTTACTTCATTGTCCCCAATCCACACTACCCCAACAAACCCACCCAAGTTTGGACACAGGGCGAAGATGAGGACTCGCGCTTCTGGTTCCCCTGCTTCGACTACCCCGGACAGTTGGCAACCTCGGAAATTCGGGTTAAGGTTCCCAAACCCCTGATTGCTATTTCTAATGGTGAACTCATCGCCACGGAAGAAGACGGAGAGGACAAGATTTACCACTGGTTACAGCAGCAAGTTCATCCTACTTATTTAATGACCTTAGCGGTGGGTGACTTTGCCGAAATTCGGGATGAGTGGCGAGGCAAACCCGTTACCTATTATGTCGAAAAGGGGTATGAGGAAGACGCCCGCCGTAGCATGGGCAAAACGCCTCGGATGATGGAGTTCTTCAGCGAAAAGTTTGGCTATCCTTATCCTTTCCCCAAATACGCCCAAGTTTGCGTGGATGATTTCATCTTTGGCGGGATGGAGAATACCTCCACCACCTTACTCACCGATCGCTGCTTGCTGGATGAACGCGCTGCGATCGATAATGACCGCACGGAAAGTTTAGTCGCCCACGAACTCGCTCACCAGTGGTTTGGAGACTTAGTGGTGATTAAACACTGGTCTCATGCTTGGATTAAGGAAGGATTGGCTTCTTATTCCGAAGTATTTTGGACGGATTATGAGTATGGCAACGATGATGCCGCCTATTACTTGCTAGGTGAAGCGCAGAGTTACTTAGCCGAGGATAGTTCTCGCTATCGTCGCCCGATTGTGACTCATGTTTATCGGGAAGCGATCGAACTTTATGATCGGCACCTCTATGAAAAAGGGGCTTGCGTCTATCACATGATTCGCACCGAGTTAGGTGATGAGTTGTTCTGGAAAGCAATCCAGACGTTTGTTCAAGACAATGCCCACAATACCGTAGAAACCGTTGACTTGCTCCGGGCGATCGAAAAAGCAACCGGGCGCAACTTGTTATTTCTCTTTGACCAGTATGTCTTCCGAGGCGGACATCCGGATTACAAAGTTGCTTATTCCTGGGATGGAGATAGTCAGTTAGCAAAAGTTACAGTTACCCAAACTCAGGCGAAGAATGGCAATAACGGGAGTAATAGTGAGCTATTTGACCTGAAAATCCCCATTGCTTTTAGTTACACTCAGCAGGAGTCAGGGATTGTAGAGGCGGGTTTAGCCGATAACTCGAATAACCAATCGATCACTCCAGTACAAAACCCGCCCGTACTTAAGACGTTCACGGTGCGGGTGCATGAACGGGAACAGAGTTTTTACTTCCCCTTGGAGAAAAAGCCTCAATTTATTAGCTTCGATCGCGGCAATCATTACCTGAAAACCGTTGCTCTGGAATACCCCATCTCGGAACTCAAAGCTCAGTTACAATCTGATCCTGACCCCATCTCCCGCATCTATGCTGCCAAGGCGTTGGCGAAGAAGGGAGGTTTAGAAGCGGTGAAGGCACTTGCTGATGCGCTGATGAGTGACTCGTTTTGGGGTGTTCGCGCAGAGGCGGCAAAATGCTTAGCCCAAGTGAAGCTGGATCAGGCAACGGATGCTTTAATGGTGGGTTTAAACGACAAAGATGCCCGTGTGCGTCGGTCAGTGGTACAGGTGTTGAGTAAAATTAAGACATCTCAAAGCTACGCTGCCCTGAAACAGGTACTCGAAAACGGCGATGCTAGCTACTATGTGGAAGCTACGGCTGCCAGTGCTTTGGGTAAAATGGTGTCCGCGACTCTCAAAGACAAGGAAGATGAAGTTCTGCAATTGTTGAACAACGTCCTGAGAGAGAGGAGTGGATGGAATGAAGTGGTGCGGAGTGGTGCGATCGCAGGCTTGAGTCAGATGAAGTCTTCACCTGTCGCACTGGACGTAATTTTGGAATACACCACACCTGGTACTCCTCAACCCTTGCGTTTGAGTGCCATTCGTGCATTGGGTGCCATTTCTACCGGTCAGACTCCGAATAATACCGAGTGGATTTTAGAGCAATTAGAAGAACTGGCAGGAGAAACCTTCTTCCTAACCCAAGTCGCTGTTGTTGCAGCCTTGGGGCAAATGGAAACGGCTAAAGCGATCGCGGTTTTGCAATCCCTTGCCGATCAAACTCCCGATGGGCGAGTCCGCCGCATGGCAGAGGAAGCGATTCAGAGAGTCCAGAAGAATGTGGGTTCCGATCAAGCGGTGAAACAGTTGCGGGAAGAACTCGACCAACTGAAGAAAGAAAACCAGGAACTCAAAAGCCGCATGGAAAATCTCGAAGCGAAGTCCAAGTCTGCTAATTAAGAACTCAGTTTTAGGGGAGAACCCCCATCTTGTAGAGGCGAAATCTTGTAGGGGCTTGCCGGCGGGAAAGCCCCTACAAAGGGTCTATTTGCTTGCAACGGGAGGCACCCAGCTGTAGGGTGTGTTGCAACGCACCCTACTTGGGATAAACTTCTTCGTATCTTGGTAGCTTTTGTAACCCTTTTAACAAAGAGGTTATCTGCACAACGTGTCCCTCTACACATTTAGCAAGGCTTTTTCCTCATTAGACTACTGGAAAGAACACTCCCAAGAAGAAGTAGGTTGGATTACCTGAGGGGGTCAGTGGGTTTCCTGGTCAATGGGCACAGACTTCCTATTGTCTCATATTACGGCGCAAAATGTAGGAATCTGGGTAGAAGTTCCCTGATTTAATCAGACTATTGTTACTATTGGTATAGGTTAGCCTGGATTTACGGTTACAAAAATCAAATTTAATTTGTAGTAATGTATACTTATATTTAATAAAAAGAAAAAAATGAAATAATTCTATATATTGAGAGGCAAGTAAAAGGCGTGAGTCAGCATCAACTAGTCTTTCCTGCTCAGGAGTCAAGGGAACCACTCAGACGTTACGACGCAAAGGCGATCGCACGATATTACCGCTCCCGACCTTGGGCAGTCATTGCGCGTGCCCTCACTATTGTCGGGTCTTTTGTCAAATTTATTCTCAGCCTCAAGTGGGACGAATGGCGCAATCAGACTGAACAGAACAAGTTTAAACGAGCGGCTCAGCTACGGCACATCCTGACTCGTCTAGGACCCACCTTTATTAAAGTCGGACAAGCCCTCTCCACACGCCCCGACCTAGTCCGAAAAGATTTTTTAGACGAACTTGTTAAGTTACAAGACCAGCTACCGCCCTTTGATAATGCGCTAGCCTTATCGATCATTGAAACCGAGCTGGGACAATCCGTAACTGAATTATTTAGCGAAATTTCCTCCAAACCGATTGCTGCCGCCAGCCTAGGCCAAGTCTATCGCGCCTTTCTGCACACGGGAGAAGAAGTTGCGGTTAAGGTGCAACGCCCCAATTTGCTTCCAACCCTCACATTAGACCTGTATTTGATGCGTTGGGCGGCAAGTTGGCTTGCTCCTTGGCTGCCCCTAAATTTGGGACATGACCTCACGTTAATTGTTGATGAATTCGGCATCAAGTTATTTGAGGAAGTCGATTACATCAACGAAGGGCGCAACGCGGAAAAATTTGCCCACAATTTCCGCGATGACGCAACCGTGAAAGTACCTGCGATTTACTGGCGCTACAGTACTGTGCGAGTCCTGACTTTAGAGTGGATTCAGGGCGTTAAGTTAACCGACACCGCCAGTATTCGTGCCGCCGGACTGGATACTGACCAAATCATTCAAGTTGGCGTCATTTCTGGTTTGCGTCAGCTTTTGGAGCATGGTTTTTTCCATGCAGATCCCCATCCCGGCAACCTCTTTGCCCTCCCGGATGGGCGCATGGCGTATATTGACTTTGGCATGATGGATCAGCTAGAGCAATATACCAAGGAAGCGATCGCAGCGTCCGTGGTTCACCTGATCAATAAAGACTACGGGGAATTAGCCAAAAACTTTGTCAAGCTCGGATTTTTAACCCCGGATACCGATATAACGCCCATTATTCCAGCCTTAGAGGAAGTGCTGGGAGAAGCAATGGGTGAAAGTGTGCGTAACTTCAACTTCAAAACCATTACCGATCAATTCTCGGAGTTGATGTACGACTATCCTTTCCGGGTACCTGCAAAGTTTGCCCTGATTATTCGTTCCTTGGTAACGCAGGAAGGCTTAGCACTCACGTTGAATCCTAATTTCAAAATCGTTGAGGTATCTTACCCCTACGTGGCGCGGCGTCTTCTCACCGGTGAATCTCCAGAAATGCGACGCCATCTGATTGAAGTCTTGTTCAAAGATGGGAAGTTCCAATGGGAGCGCTTGGAGAATATGATTGCGATCGCACGTTCTGACCAAAGTTTCGATTTATTACCCACCGCTCAATTAGGGTTACAGTTTCTCCTTTCTGAAGAAGGTCGGTTTCTGCGGCGTCAGCTACTTTTAGCGCTCACTGAAGATGATCGACTCCACACACAAGAAGTTGAGCGTCTCTGGAACTTGGTCAAAGATGATTTGAAACCTGGACGTTTGTTGAATGTGGCACTCAATTCTCTGACTGAGCTTTCAATGGAGAGTGTCGCTTCAATTTTACCCTTGGCTACTGCACTGAAACCTGAATAGTTGTTATTTTCGACACTCAATAACTAGCTTGAGTTGGCACTCTGTGGTTCTTACCTCGGCTCCTCTGTGTCCTGAGCAGTTCATGAACCATCCCTTTTTCGGATAGGCTATTAATGGCTGATTAAGGCTGAGTTATCATACCCCTTGTGTTTTAAAATCTGCCCCTATCTACCTTAAAATTTAGGAGTTTTTCGTGTATAGCTTTCCAGAACCGCCATATTTTTTGTTGATTTTCGGCTTGTTTGCTGGCATGACCTCTGGTGCCGCCTTTGAAGCGACGCTAAAACAAAAAGTCCAGGAATGGTCAAAAAACCGCTCCACCCGTACCCTAGCTCAAATGAAAGGAGTCCAGTTACAAATGCCATTTCTGGGAATTGCGGCTGGAATTTGTGTCTTTCTCGCGGCTGGATTAGAGATATTTGGCTTTCCCTGGTGGTTGTCATATTCTATCTCGCTACCGCTCACCCTGTTTATTAGCGTCCTAGTTTGGTCGCAATTGGGTAAACTTCTAAATCAATTAGAGCGAGGTGGCTCAAAAGCCTTAGATTTAGATTCAATTAATTAATCAATAGCTGATTACAGCTCACCTTCTGCACCCTTAACCAGCCGTTACCCTTGAAATATTGACACGTTAGGGTGTGGAATGTGGGTTGCTTCTTTCGTGTGTTTTGGCAGACCGAACATCCTCAATCCGATCAATTTTTGCCTTAAGCCCTACAAAGGAGGGAGCACTGTAGCAGCAATTCGTCATCGGATCGTAGCCTTGCCAATTTTGAGCTTGGTAAACAAACCAATCTCGGTATTTTCCGTTGCCATCAAAGTCCCCTTCAAGCATCATCCAGTCGCCGCCCAGTGCAAAGCCAACATTGAGCTTTTCTAGTTCAGGATAGAGCCATTCTTCCAGCTGCTGTAAATCTGAAAAGATACCGGGATGCCAATAATCGCTTAGGCAGCTAGAAACTTCTATCCGATAACCCTGCTCAACTCGATAGATCCGGGCTTCAATATCATCTAGGGTAATTACCCGAACAACTTCTGTATTCACGCAAGTAACGTCCAAGTAATGTCTATATTATAAAATTTTCAACGGCCTTCACCGCCAGTCTTTAGTTGTATATAAACTAGCACAAGCGTAAAGGCTAGCAGTACTGTAGTAGCGGCGGCAGCGTAACCAAAATCAAACAGGGCAAAAGCTTGCTGGTAAATGTAGTAAACCAGCAAATTGGTGGAGTTAAGGGGGCCGCCTCCGGTGATGATATAAACCTGCTCGAAACTCCGCAGCGTAAAAATAGCCGTTGTAATTATGGCAAAGCTCAGAGTAGGTCGCAATCCTGGAAGAGTAATGTACCAGAACTTTTGCCAAGAGTTAGCGCCATCTAATTCAGCCGCTTCATATCGACTCGGAGGAATAGCTTGGAGTCCCGCGAGAAATACCACCATGTTAAAACCCAGCTGTTTCCAACTGCTTAATAAAATCAGAATGGGCATCGCCCAAGTCGTGCTACCTAGCCAGGAAATCGGTTTAAAACCGAGGGTACTGAGAAGCACATTCACGAAACCTTCGGTTTGGAACAGCCAGCGAAACCCTAGTCCGACGGCGACTAGAGAGGTAATGGATGGAATGAAATAGGCTGTTCGCAGCAGTCCCCGCAGAGCCAATGATTGATTTAATAGGACAGCTAAGCCCAAGGGAATAATCAGACTGGGAAGGACGGTGGCAAGGGTGAAATAAAGCGTATTGCCGAGAACTTGCCAAAAATCGGGGTCGAGTACCAAGCGGAGATAGTTTCTCAAACCAACCCAATGGATACCTGTTGAGGTCAAACTTCCAGTGGTAAAGCTGAGATAAAACAGATAAGCAATGGGCCAAAGGAGAAAGACGCCTAGGAGAATCAGGGCGGGGGCTAAGAAAATCCACGCTGCGATCGCATCATTATCTAGCAACTGCTGTTTAGAAGATGGCTGAGAATTATTCGTCATGGAAATCGGTCATTTATTA
>NZ_DATNPA010000663.1:0-4265 GCF_036703385.1 Allocoleopsis sp.
CAAAGATATCGCTGCTGTCGATGTGCAAAACCGCGTATCCGTGGCCCAACCCCAGTTACCCCAAGCAGTGCAGCAAACGGGAGTCAGGGTTACGAAGCAGTCAACGAGTATCCTGTTGGCGATCGGTCTGTATGCACAAAACAAGGAATACGACAACGTATTTTTAAGCAACTACGCTGACCTCTACCTGACAGATGCCATAAAACGATTGAAGGGCGTGGGGGATGTCCGCATTTTTGGTGAGCGTAAATATTCGATGCGCTTGTGGCTCGACCCCAATCGGCTCGCCAGTCGAGGGCTCGCGTCTAAGGACGTAGTTAATGCTCTCAGAGAACAGAACTTACAGGTGGGTGCTGGGGGCATTGGTCAGCAGCCAGCCCCAGACGGGCAAATGTATCAAATTGACCTGCGTGCCATCAGCCGACTCACTGACGCCTCTCAATTTGAGGACATTGTCCTGAAAACGGATGCAGATGGCACTCTTGTCAAGCTTAAAGATGTCGGTCGGGCTGAACTTGGGGCAGAAAACTATAGTTCTTTCCTGCGATTTAGGGGTAACGATGCTGTAGGTTTGGGGATTTATCAACTTCCCGGTAGCAATGCTTTGGATGTTGCCAAGGAAGTCAAAGAAGAAATGAAGCGACTTGCTCAGACTTTCCCGCCAGGACTGAAATACCAGGTGGCGCTTGACACTACGCTGTATGTGCAACAGTCTCTGAGGGAAGTGGTCAAGACGCTGTTTGAAGCGGTTGTGCTGGTTATCTTGGTAATTTTCGTTTTCTTGCAGGACTGGCGAACCACTCTGATTCCAGCAATTACAATTCCCGTTTCTTTGATTGGTACGTTTGCCTTTATCAAGGTTTTCGGGTTTTCGATCAACAGCTTATCTTTGTTTGGTCTGACTTTAGCAACTGGGTTGGTGGTCGATGACGCAATCATCGTGGTCGAGAATATCGCTCGATTGATTCAGGATAAGGGCATGACTCCCCGTCAAGCGGCTTCTGAGGGTATGGAAGAGCTTTTGGGGGCAGTGATTGCGACTTCACTCGTGCTCATGGCTGTGTTTATCCCAGTCGCTTTCTTTCCAGGAACGACCGGAAAGCTATATCAACAATTTGCTTTAACAATCGCTTTCTCAGTTGCGATTTCTACCTTTAATGCTGTTACTCTCACACCCGCCCTCTGCGCCCTGCTGCTGCGTCAGGAGCAAAAACCAAGTGGCTGGATTGGCTGGATTTTTGACCGAATTAATGGAGTCATTGACCAGACGCGACGGGGATATAAGCGATCGCTAAACATCCTGTCACGGGTGAAAAGCCTCGTGGTCGGGCTGTTTATTCTGTCCTTAGGACTAACAGGTTGGCTTTACTTGAGCGTTCCCCAGGCATTTCTCCCTGAAGAAGACCAAGGCTATTTCATCACGATTATCCAAGCGCCAGAGGGGGTTTCGCTGAACTATACCGCCAATGTGATGAATAAGGTGGAACAAGAAATCCTTAAAGTTCCGGAAGTGGTAGGAACTTTTGTAGTGGGCGGCTTTAGTTTTAGTGGAAATAGTGCCAACCAGGGTTTGATTTTTACAACCCTCAAACCTTGGGAGGAGCGTCACAGCGAAGAGCAGTCAGTAAAGGCGATTATCGGTAAGCTGGCGGGAGCTTTAGGCGGAATTCCCGAAGCAAGAATACTGCCTGTTAATCCTCCTGCCATTCAGGGTTTAGGCAGTTTTGGTGGTTTCCAATTTGAGCTGCAAGACCGAAAGGGCAACGAAAGTTTAGCTCCTCTACTTGAAGCTATGGGTGGGATGATCAAGCAAGCCAATCAACCAGGTACCGGCTTGCAACGTGTGTTTAGCACTTTTGCCGCAAACACGCCTCAGCTACTCATTGAAGTAGACCGTAACAAAGCCAAAGCGCTCGGCGTTTCTATAGACGACATTTTCACTACATTGCAGACGTTGTTAGGTTCGCAATATGTGAACGACTTCAATTTGCAACAACGGACTTATCGGGTGTACGTTCAGGCAGACAAGCAGTTTCGCTCCAATCCTAGCGATATTGGTCAACTGTACGTTCGTTCTCAACAAAATCAAATGATTCCCCTGAGTAATTTGGTAAAGATAACACCAACTACAGGGGCACAAACGATTAATCACTACAACTTATTCCGCTCCATTGAAATTACGGGTTCGGCGGCTCCTGGCTTTAGCTCTGGACAGGCAATCAAAGCAATGGAGGACGTAGCTAAGAAAGTTTTGCCTGCTGGTTTAGGCTACCAATGGTCAGGTACCTCGGCAGAAGAGCTAGCCGCTGGCGGTCAAGCACCTATCATTTTTGGTTTAGGAATTGTTTTCGTGTTCTTGGTGCTGGCAGCTCAATATGAGAGCTATATTGACCCCCTAATTATTCTTCTGTCAGTTCCTTTGGCAATCTTCGGTGCCCTTTCAGCTCAGTCGCTGCGCGGTCTAGCTAATGATGTCTACTGCCAGATTGGTCTAGTGATGCTGATTGGTCTAGCTAGTAAGAACGCCATTTTGATTGTGGAATTTGCTAACCAGCTGCGAGAACGGGGTTTAACAATTACCAAAGCAGCAGTGGAAGCATCTCAAGAGCGTTTGCGACCCATTTTAATGACTTCCTTGGCCTTTGTTCTGGGTATTACTCCCTTGGTAAATCCTGAAGGAGCAGGAGCAGCGTCGCGACGATCTCTTGGTACCGCGCTCACGGGTGGGATGCTTGTATCCACTCTCTTGAGTTTGTTTATTGTGCCAGTTCTGTATATCGTGATTAAGAGTCTTACCGATCGCTTGAAGCCCCGTGGTAAGTCTCACAAGACGGACAAACTAAAGCCCCGTGTTGAGGTAACGACTTCTTCGAGTAGCCATTAGAAAATTCCCCCTAACCCCCTTAAAAAGGTGGAAAAGGAGACGGAACTCACGAGCAATTACAGATGTAACCCATGATCAACCTCTGGGTATACTTCATGCAACTGACAACCGCTATAGGATTAAGCTGGATTTTTCAAAAACCTTGCCAACCCAACTTTTTCCAAGAGGTTGAAGACGGAGAATGAAGCGGGATATCGAAGAACCATCAGCTAACCTGACTACGCAGCCGCTTCCGGAGTACCGGTCAGAAACTATTATAGTGATTGGTGCTGGCGTTGCCGGACTCTCAGCAGCAAGAGAACTCAAGGCTGTTGGCTATCAAGTTACCGTGCTTGAGGCACGCGATCGCATTGGAGGGCGCGTTTGGACAAGTCACCATCTAGGGGTTCCAGTGGATCTGGGCGCTAGCTGGATTCATGGTGCCGACGAAGGAAACCCCCTGACTCAATTAGCTGCTCAACTAAGCTTAACCACTCGACCTACCAAATTTGCTAATAGCTGCTTCTACGACAGTGATGGCAGACCTATCAGTTCATCCGAATCCAACGTTCTGCTCAGCCGTCTAGACGCAATACTAGACCTCCAACCTCAACCGGATGAACCCGACTCATCTCTTGCTGAGGCAGTCGATGGGCTGTCTGTTTCACAGCCCCTCACCGATTGGCAACAGCAGCAGTTGAACTGGATTTATGCCGCCCTTGCGAACTTTATGGGAGCAGAGGTCACGGAGTTATCCAGAGCTTACTTTAATGAGGATGAGTACTTTTCCAGCTCGAATGTCTTGTTGTCTAGGGGATACGAGCCTATTGTACGGGAACTCGCTAGAGGCAGCGATATTCGTCTAGGTCAGGTAGTACGCCGCGTTGTATATGAATCGGATCGCATGCTAGTAGAAACTGAGCAAGCCGTTTTCGAGTCCGATCGCGTAATTGTTACCCTCCCGCTAGGCGTACTTAAGTCCGGACAGGTCGCGTTTGAACCCCCGTTACCCGAACGCAAGCAACAGGCTATCCAACGCTTAGGAATGGGCCTACTCGATAAAGTGGTGCTGCGCTTTCCCAACCTCTTTTGGCAGGGCAATACTGACATGATCGGCTACTTACCACGCGATCGTAGCGACGCCGCCTTGTTGTTGAACTTATTTCCCCACCTCCAAGAACCCGTACTTGTGGCGTTTTTGGGAGGACAAGCCGCACGAGAGAGCGAGCAAAAGCCTGAGGAGGAGTCGATCGCACGAGTGTTGCGTTCCCTGCGATTAATCTATGGAACGATTATACCAGAACCAACTGAAGCCATTGTGACTCGTTGGGCAAGCGACCCTTTTGCGTGTGGTTCTTATTCCTTCATCCCCGTGGGGGCTAGCGGTCGCGATTACGAGATT
>NZ_DATNPA010000664.1:0-4204 GCF_036703385.1 Allocoleopsis sp.
AGGGAGGGAACTGCTTCTTCCCTCCCCCCATCTCCCAGAGGAGGTAAATCAGACTCCCCCCTTACCAAGGGGGGTTGGGGGGGTGCAAAGACTGGGCTAATGACCGTAATATCGGGGAGATGGGTGCCGCCGTTGTAAGGGTTGTTTAGCACGTAGACATCTCCGGGTTGAAGCGTATCGCTTTGTGCTTCGATTAAACTTCTTACACTTTCGCTCATTGAGCCTAAATGTACCGGGATATGGGGTGCATTCGCAACAAGTTGTCCTTGTTGGTCAAAGATGGCACAGGAGAAGTCGAGGCGTACTTTGATGTTGACAGAGGAACTGGTATTTTGGAGCGTAATACCCATTTGCTCGGCGATCGAGCGAAATAGGTTGTTGAAAATTTCCAGCATCACAGGGTCAGGTTTGGATTTTGGATTTTGGATTTTGGATTTTGGATTGATATCCCCTGACTCCTGACTCCTGTTCAAAATGAGATGATTGCGATCGCTAATTTCAGCTTGCCAGTTGGGTTCAATTACGTTGGTGCCAGTTTTTTCGATAATCAAGGCAGGGCCAGTGATGCAGTCTCCCGGTTGTAAATTCTCGCGCTGATATACTGGCGTCTCGTGCCATGTATCTGCCGTGTACATCTGCACGGTTGCGACAGGTTGCGCTTGGGCATCTGTGTGACGTTCAATGATCGGTTCTTCCGGGTTATACGTCTGTTTAACCACCTCAACCGAAACAGCCTCAACAATCAACTCCTTCTCCGGTGCAATAAACCCATATTGCTGCCGATGCACCTCCTCAAACTGCCGTTGCATCGTCGCAACCGTCCCAAAATCCACAATCAACGCCGTATCCGTTCCCTCATACCGCAGATGCACCTTCTGCAAGACTTGAATAGTCTCTTCCTCTGTGCCCTCTGTGTCTCTGTGGTTAATTTCCTCCTTCCCCTCTCTCGCCAACTCCTCCAACAACTGCCGTAAAGACGCAACGCCTTGTGCCCCTACATTAACTAAATCCTCATCTAACTTCGCCTCTACTGCCCGTTCGCGCAGCACCCGAACATCCGCCAACCCCATCCCATACGCCGACAACACCCCAGCAAAGGGATGAAGAAACACCTGCTTCATCCCCAACGCATCAGCAATTAAACAAGCATGTTGTCCACCCGCACCGCCAAAACAGCACAACGTATAGTCCGAAACGTCATACCCACGCTGAAGCGAGATTTTCTTAATCGCATTTGCCATTTTCTCAACTGCGATCGCCAGAAATCCAGAGGCTACTTCGACTGCCTCGTTATCCCCAATTTGGGCCGCCAACTGAGTAAACTTCTCGTGTACCACAGAGGCATTTAGTGGCAAATCTGCATTTGGCCCAAACACCTTGGGAAAAAACTCCGGTTGCAACTTACCCACCATCACATTGGCATCCGTCACCGTCAGCGGTCCACCCTTCGAGTAAGAAGCGGGCCCCGGATTGGCCCCGGCTGACTCTGGCCCCACTCGATACCGCGCCCCATCATATTGCAGAATTGAACCCCCTCCTGCTGCCACGGTGTGAATGGACATCATCGGCGTCCGCATCCGCACGCCAGCGACTTCCGTCTCAAAAGTGCGTTCGTATTCCCCGTTGTAGTGGGCGACATCGGTAGAGGTGCCACCCATATCAAAGCTGATGATTTTGTCGAATCCTGCTAGGGCACTTGTCTGCACCGCCCCCACAATCCCACCCGCAGGGCCCGATAAAATACTGTCTTTCCCCTGAAACTGCTGCGCATCCGTCAGTCCACCATTCGACTGCATGAACATCAGCTTCACGGAGGTTGAAAGTTGCACGTTAGCGGGTTGAAGCGTCGTTTGGGCTATACCTACAGCCTGCAATCGATCAACATCCAACTCTTGATCACCTTCATCCTGCAAGTGGTCAACATTCAACTGTTCTCCCACCCGATCCACATACCGACGCAGAATCGGAGATAAATAGGCATCCACAACCGTCGTATCACCCCGACTGACTAACTTCATCAACGGTGTCACTTCATGAGATACTGAAACTTGGGTAAAACCAATAGTGTGTGCTAGTGTGGCTACTTCCTTCTCATGTGCTGGATAGCGATATCCATGCATGAAAACAATGGCGCAGCTATGGATACCCTCTTCGTAAGCATTTTGCAAGAGCTTGCGGACTGACTCAAGATTGACCGGAATTAATTCTTTCCCCTGGGCGCTGTAGCGTTCCTCGACCTCAATCACCCGCTCATAAAGCATTTCTGGCAGGATAATCTGACGGGCAAAGATATCCGGTCGGTTTTGGTAGCCAATGCGCAAGGCATCCCGGAAACCTTTAGTAATAATCAGAACAGTGCGATCGCCTTTTCGTTCCAACAACGCATTTGTCGCTACTGTCGTCCCCATTTTTACTACTTCAATTTGTTCAGCGGGAATCGGGAGATCTGCTGGAATTCCCAAAATGTCTCGAATCCCCTGTACAGGTGCATCCGTGTAGCGTTCCGGGTTCTCACTGAGTAGCTTGTGAATCAGTAACGTTCCATCTGGGCGTCGCGCCACAATATCGGTGAATGTCCCTCCCCGGTCTATCCAAAATTGCCAGCGGTTATTAGAGGTAGATGATGCACTCATGGAGTTCCTCACTCTATCTTGAAGCAATTAAAAATCAATTATAGAAAGCAATTAAGAATATTTATCTCTTGTTAAGAATATAGAAGTCTATAATTGTGGCATCCAAAATCCAAAATCTATAGGCTCTCAAAGTTGAATTTTTTGTTCAGCAATGACAATAACATAGTCTTGCAGCTTAAATCGGTAGTCACTTGGATTAAGCTGAAAGGTTCCGGTGGGTTCAGAAACAGCAATAAGAATGGCATTGTGCCTTTGCTTTAGATACGCAAATAGCTCTAAGAATGTTTTATCCACCCATACATTACCGATAGGTAGGCGATAAAACTGGTTGCCCTGTTCGCCACTTAAAAGTTCATTAAATATGCTCATCAATCCAGGGTTCAAAGCAGACTGAGCCAGCATAAACCCATTTTGCTCTTCACTGACGACATAATCGTTCACATGTCCCATCTCTAGGTGAGCGCTGTATTCGCGATTAATTAACTCAGCACAGGTGTAAACGCTGGGATTAATTCTTTCTACGGTCAGAGCAGCTAGGATAGTTCGGGCATCAGCATCTTGTTCGCTGCGTCCATGACTTTTATCTGCAAGAATGATACAGGTTTTGGCGCGGCGAATCCCGGCCTTGTCTAGGACTGAAACTTTGGTAAAATCGTCGTTTATGAACCGTACTTGTTCTTTTAATTTAGCATCATCAAAACTGGGCTCTTCATCTAATTGAGCAATGATGACTACAGGAATATCTTCATCCTTTTTAGCCGCTTTATATTGCCGAACAATTATCTCTGCTTTTTTATTCCATCCACACACAATTATGTGGTTGCTGAATTTTTCCCAGTCCATTAATTTACCTTCCATACGAAGCTTATCTACCATGAAAGCGGATACTGTACCCGTGAACATGGCAAAAATAGTAGCATTCATAAAGAGGACAAAGGTAACAACGAGGTTTCCCGCCAAAGTCCTGGGTGCTCCTGGTATCGGTGAACCGGAAAACAGCATATAAAAAGAAATCCAAACCGCCTGATCTAAACTTCTCCATTGTGGATAGCTACTCCGTTCTAAAGCGACAAGGGAGAAGCTGCTAAAGCAAATCGTGAGGATAATTAATCCACAAATGATGATATATTCCGAGGCACCCCGTCTCAGGACATTCTCAAAAATGCTGGCATGGCGGTTGAACAGACCAATCAACCGTAATAAACGTAGCAGTCGTAGTAATCTTAAAGCACGGACAACACGGAATACGCGCAGCAGCGGTAGCACTGCCAGTATGTCTAACCAATATTGCTGAAAGAATTGCCGTTTATTCGGTGTGGACAGGAAGCGGAGGGTTAACTCCACTATAAATAGCCAGTTAATGATTTCATTAAGATGATCGAGAATCAACAGCAGAGGTGAAGAGGGCGACAGCGATAATTCGATAATTGCAAACACGATCGATGTAATAATCAGCACGGCAATCGTAATTTCTACCGTAGGCAACTGGAAAAAACGTTGCAAAGAACGCTGCCAAGCCTTTGCACCAGTTGTGCCTTCACTGCCTTGGGAAAAGTTGCTCATAGTAAGCC
>NZ_DATNPA010000665.1:0-4062 GCF_036703385.1 Allocoleopsis sp.
TAGTCCATACGATTGGCAGGGTAGGGAATTTTATCCTCAAGATTTGTTCGTTGAATTTACCGTTAATTTGGACAGTGATCAAATTCTTTTGCATGCATATGGTTTACCAGCAGACAGAGATGAAATTTTGAAAAATTATTGTTTGCTCCCAAGAGAGTAATGTACAATGATATCCTATCGCCATAGGTTGGCTTAATGCTAGGAAACCCAACATCTACTTGTACTCAGCATCTATCCCAAAAGCCGGAGATTGCACAATGGATGAGGTAAGTTTGTACCGTCAATACATTCAGGAGTTGCTTACCCACGGGCTAAACTGCGATCGCCTTCCGATCCAGTTGAAAGTGAAACGATTTTCGACACTGTGAGCGATCGCTATCAGCTTGCCAATGTGGGATGGAAAGATAGCAGTACTCGTATTTATGGATGTGCTAACTTGCCTCTAAATCGATTACACTCATCCAGCAGCGTATTGAGTTCCGCAGCAACTTTCCAAGGATTACGACCTTTGAAAGGGGCCACAATGACTGCTTCATAAGGATTTTTCCCAGTTTGCTTAACGGCTGCGATCGCGGCTTGATTTGAGAGTCCTCGTCCAGCCACAAGCCAAGCCGCTAAAACGTGTCCTGTGCGTCCAATCCCGCCAGAGCAATGAACAACCACCTTCTCCTGGCACTGGTTGGCAAGTCCTAAGAATGGCAAAATTTGGTGGATGAGGATTTCAGGGGCGGCAAAGTGAAAATCCTCGATTGGTGTCCAACACACTTGGTCGAGTCCAAAGGTCTGTCGGTAAACGTCAAGTAAATTGGAATAGCGCCTTAGTTGGGATTCAGCAAGCAAACAGCAGATGCGTTGGATGTCTTGATTCTGCATAAATTCAATCCACTCGTTCACTTGCTCGTTGCTATATCCGGGTCGAGCAGAGCCAAACACGATTGGTTCATGCTCTGAAGCTGGAGCAAATTTATACATAGTGAGCGCATCGAATTGTTCAACGACCGATCTTAACTCTTAAGTTTTCATATCAATTCTGAAATTTGGAATGACTTTTTTCCCTTGCCTGCCGGATGCAGACTTGTCCCTCCGTTAGCGTTAGCGGCTCCGAAGGAGCAGGACGAGTAGCCAGGTTCAACTCCTGGGTAAGGGGTTATTCCGGGATAGCTCAATGGCAGAGCTCGCGGCTGTTAACCGCGTCGTTGTAGGTTCAAGTCCTACTCCCGGAGCCAATTCTCACCCGTGTCCTAACAGGTAAAGCATACACACTCGGCTGTTAACCGACTAAACCAATGCTTTGCAGACTTGCACGGGTTAATTTTTCCCTTACCTGCCGGATGCAGACCTGTCCCTCCTAAGGACGGCAACCAAGTTCGACTCTTGGGTGAGGGGTCATTCCTCGATCGCACAACACCAGAGTTCTCTCCTGTTAACCGCAGGGTTCCTGGTTCCAATTCAGGTCGAGGAAGTTTCCACCAAGTAAAAGTAAAAGGAGTATCAAATGCATGGCACGCGCAAAATTTGAGCGGACTAAACCCCACGTCAATATCGGCACCATCGGTCACGTTGACCACGGAAAAACGACCTTAACGGCAGCAATTACGATGACTCTAGCAGCGCTGGGTCAGGCAACAGCTAAAGGGTACGATGAAATCGATGCAGCCCCAGAGGAAAAGGAACGGGGAATCACGATTAATACGGCTCACGTTGAGTATGAAACCAATGCTCGACACTATGCTCACGTAGACTGCCCCGGTCATGCTGATTATGTGAAGAACATGGTTACGGGTGCTGCTCAAATGGATGGTGCCATCTTGGTGGTGTCGGCGGCTGATGGTCCAATGCCGCAGACGCGGGAGCATATCCTGCTGGCACGGCAGGTTGGAGTGCCTCACCTCGTTGTCTTTTTGAATAAGAAAGACATGGTGGACGATGAAGAACTGGTGGAGTTGGTGGAGCTAGAAATTCGCGAACTGCTGAGTTCCTACAACTTCCCCGGTGATGAAATTCCTATCGTGGCGGGTTCGGCACTCCAAGCGTTGGAGAAGATGACGGCTGCACCTAAGACTCCGCGAGGACAGGATGAGTGGGTTGATCGCATCTACGAACTGATGGATGCTGTAGACTCCTACATTCCTACTCCAGAGCGGGAGTTTGACAAGCCTTTCTTGATGGTAGTGGAGGATGTCTTCTCGATCAAAGGTCGGGGTACAGTCGCCACTGGCAAGATCGAGCGAGGTAAAGTCAAGGTTGGCGATACGGTTGAACTGGTCGGACTCAAAGGCACTCGCAGCACAACGGTTATCGGCGTGGAAATGTTCAAGCAACTCCTTGATGAAGGGATTGCTGGAGATACCGTCGGTTTGTTGCTTCGGGGTATCCAGAAGGATGAAGTCGAACGGGGTATGGTCATTGCTGCGCCCGGTTCGATTACACCGCACACTCAGTTTGAGTCTGAGGTTTACTTGCTGACGGAAAAAGAAGGAGGTCGCAAAACTCCATTTTTCCCAGGCTATCGTCCTCAGTTCTACGTGCGGACAAGCGATATCTCGGGTACGATCGCATCTTTCACGGCAGAAGATGGCAGTGCAATCGAGATGGTGATACCAGGCGATCGCGTCAAGATGACGGTTGAGTTAATGAGAACGCTCGCGATCGAGCAAGGGATGCGCTTTGCCATTCGCGAAGGCAGTCGCACGATCGGTGCTGGCGTTGTTTCCAAGATTCTCAAGTAGCCTCTTTCCGTTCTGACCTCTCCCCCAACCCCTCTCCTGCAAGGAGAGGGGCTGCATCTCGCCCCCCTAGCCCCCCAACTTTGGGGGGAACCAATCCTCAAAGTCCCCCAGAATTGGGGGATTTAGGGGGCGAGAAAGACTTGTATATACACCGTAGCTTGCAAGAGAGGGAAGGGGGCTGCGGGTTAGGTTTTTCTACAAAATATACATTGTTATCCGGGTGTAGCGCAGTTTGGTGAGCGCGTCTGTCTGGGGGACAGAAGGTCACAGGTTCAAATCCTGTCACTCGGATTTTTGAGGGTGCAATTCTCTTTTGCAAAATACCTGGCGATTGAAATCGTGGCTACACAAACAAAGCCTGCCTCCGCAGGCTGAATAGAGTCTGCGCAGGCGGACTTGGTTTGTATAGCCCCAGACTTCCAGTCTGCGGGCAATTTGCAAATTCGGGATGCTCCCAATTTTTGAGGGTGGTTGGCATATCGGTTGTGCAGCGGACTTTTAATCCGCACTAGATAGGTTCGACTCCTATACCACCCACTAAGCAAGCCAAAGGAAGCCTCGTTGATCTCACAGAAGGCTTCCAGACAGATTTATCGCTTCTGTTCCTCATCTTTGAACAAGTCCCATAGTAGAAAGCAGGCTTTGACAAGCACTCCTGAACCTGGGGCAAAAGATTCAACTATGATTTCTAGGACAAACTGCACGATTGGGCGAAACTTTTTTCTGTTCCATTTCAAACTGCTTGAGGTGTTCATCTGAATTTATCTCTCGACTACAATGAGAGGCTAAATTGGGGATAGTTCCTCAAAGCAAAAGCTAAGATGACTCGTATCAGGGCTTTTGAGAATCGGCGTAGGCAATTTGGGGAGGGGAAGCTAGACTTTTGAGAATCCCCAAACTTTTTGAAAAACTAGAGTTGGTGAGATGGCTCGAACTTCTTACGGTGATCAGGTTAAAGAAAGAGCTAGGCGGCTTCTGGAAGCATTGTTAGCTTATGCAGATGACGAATTTGAGGATAGCGGCTTCGATATTCAGGTCAGACGGCAAGCTGAGAATCAGCTAGTCTTTAGAACAAAATTGAGAGTTCTGGGATTATTGACAGCGAAGGATAAATATGACGGTAGTCTAACCAAAGATCAGATAAGGGAATCCCTTAACCGAATGCAGGATTTCCTAGAAATCTTGAAGGATAACCGTACTACAACTAAAGGGTCTGAAGATTGGCATTTCACCCTTAAACTTTGGCACAAGGACAAAGAGGCGAATCTAGCGAATTTTGATCGGGAGTGGGATTGTCGTCGTCCTGAGAAATCTAAACAAGCTTCCACACAAC
>NZ_DATNPA010000666.1:0-13563 GCF_036703385.1 Allocoleopsis sp.
TATGACGAAAAAAAAGTGCCTTAATCCTTGGGTAGTTGCGCGTCAACTTCCCAGCCTGAAATGGTTAATCATTGGTCGCTATCGCTCTCGCTCGGATGCAGACGGACATCTCCTGCTATTGCGTCAGCGTGTCCCCAACATCCAATTTAAGGTTGTCTTCGATGTGAGCGATCGCAAGCAATAGCTCCTTAGCTCCCCCCTAGCTCTTCACTCAAGCTTCCGTCTTAATCAGGGGGGTTGGGGGGGTCAATGTGTAGCAGCATACAAAGTAAGAGGGTATGAGAGTCATCAATCTGCTCTCCTATGCGCCCAGAGCCGTTTATCTAAAATTAATGAAGCTGCTAGCGGATTTGGAATTACAGCGATGGTCACACAGCTACAATCTTCTGCTCAAAAAGACATCATCTACCCCGAAAGCGACGGGCAACCAATGGCAGATAATACCAAGCAATTTAACTGGATTGTTGCCATCAAGTTAGGTTTAGAACTATTGTTTACCAACGACCCCAATGTATTCGTTGCTGGCAACTTACTCTGGTATCCCGTTGAAGGGAATAACAAAACTAGGTGCGCTCCTGATGTCATGGTCATCTTTGGCAGACCAAAAGGAGATAGGGGTTCTTACCAACAATGGCGAGAAGACAACATTCCCCCACAAGTTGTGTTTGAAATTCTCTCCCCTGGTAATACCGTCAAAGAGATGATTGAAAAATACAAATTTTACCAACGCTACGGGGTTGAAGAATACTACCTATATGACCCCGATGGAGGTGAGTTAACCGGCTGGCTGCGTTCTAGCAATGAGTTAGAAGCCATTGAAGAGATGATGGGTTGGATTAGTCCGCGCTTAGGAATTCGGTTTGAACTTTCTGAAGGTGAACTCATCATTTATCGACCCGATGGAGAACGGTTCGCCAGTTATGTGGAACTAGCTCAACGCGCAGAGCAAGCTAAAGCACTACTAGAGCAAGAACGACAGAAAGCGCAAGCCCTAGAAGCTAAACTACGAGAACTTGGCATCGACCCAGAACAACTGTGACAGAAATTAATTTACAAGTCGAAGAACAGGGCGATCGCATCGATCGCTACCTTTCCCAACAATTACCCGACCTTTCGCGATCGCGCATTCAACAACTCATCGAACAAGAGCAAGTGCAGGTTAACGACAAAGTCTGCACCTCGAAAAAAGCAACCGTACAATCGGGCGATCGCATTTCCATCACCATCCCCGAAGCTAAACCCCTCGACTTACAACCCGAAGCCATCCCTCTCGACATTCTTTATGAAGACGACTCCTTGATCATTATTAATAAACCCGCCGATTTAGTCGTCCATCCTGCTGCCGGTCATGAAAGCGGTACCCTCGTCAACGCGCTTCTGGCACACTGCACAAATCTCGCTGGGATTGGTGGCGTTCAACGTCCGGGAATCGTCCACCGATTAGATAAGGATACAACTGGTGCGATTGCGATCGCCAAAACCGATCAAGCTCATCAACACCTACAAGCCCAACTTAAAGCGAAAACTGCCCAACGGGAATACTTAGGTGTTGTCCACGGTGCCCCATCAGCAGAGAGTGGCACAATTGACCAACCCATCGGACGTAATCCTATAGACCGCAAAAAAATGACAATATTGCCAGTGGACAAAGGCGGACGTACCGCTATCACCCACTGGCAAGTTAAAGAACGATTGGGTAATTACACCCTAATTCATTTTCAACTGGAAACTGGCCGTACTCATCAGATTCGCGTACATAGCACCCACATAGGATATCCCCTCGTCGGCGACCCCGTTTATAGCAGTGGTCGCTCTATTGGGGTCAATCTACCAGGTCAGGCACTCCATGCTTGGCGACTCCGATTGCAACATCCAGTTTCTGGAGAGTGGATTGAGGCAATCGCCCCTCTTCCAACAGCTTTTATCAAACTTCTGGACGTGCTGCGGCTACGTGCTGCTTCACTAGCGCCGAGGCACCCTTGATAAATAATCGATGTTCTGCGCTGACACCCGTGGGACAGGGTTGGTTTTTGGGGCAATAGACCGTGCCATATCTGCATACAGAGATGGGTCGCCTGCTCTTGCCGTCCTCTCTTGTGGCTTGAAGGTACGTACCTCGTTCTGCCAGATAATTTGAGGGAAGCCCAGTTGCGAACGATAATAGGCGTCGTAACGGGGAGATTTGATGTTGAAGGGTCGTTCCCCTTCATTCCGGCTGTGTAAAACTCGACGCCGCTGATAGGGGACAGTGTTGTACCCAAAATTGTTCAGGTACTCGTCGCTATTGAGCAGTTGATCGACGAAGCCTGTAATACCCTTGGTAGCAACTACAATTGACCAAGCGATTTTTTCCCGTTCGCTGTAGACATCACGTCCCAGCACCCGTTGTACGCATTGTTCAACAAAGCGGTAGTTGCTGTTTTTATCATAGAAGCTGTTTCTGAAAGTCTTAGAAAGCAGCAATCCACGAATGAAGTCCCGCACAGTGCTTTGACCATTCCGGAGCTGAGATTCAAGAGCCGGCTCTCGATCCCAAGCAAAGGCATGGAAAAAGATTTGGCGGTAGGCGGCTTCAATCAGAGTACCCATGTCTCCAGAGGAGAGCAGGTTATCTGTCGTAAAAATTCTAGGTTGTTCATCACCAGGAATTTCATATGCAGCTACGCGCTGATTTTGGCTTTTAGGTGAGTAGCTTAATAAAGGTAAGGCCACGTTGGCAATCTCCGTAATCTTAGAAAATCTTACAAACCTTAAATTTTAAATATATAGCAAATCCTGTACCAATCCCTAAAAAAGTAGGTGTCTATTTAATTAAAAGACACCTGAGAAAATTGCTAATCGTTGTCTAGTGGCAGTTTCAGGAATAGCCCATCCAAAAAGTCAGTGGATTTGCTAGCCATGCACAATGAGGCCAATTTCGCAAGTATTTCTCCATATCTGGCTGCCAAAGTGGAGGTTCTAATCCCAATCCCAAGCAAAGATGAGAAATAATATTAAAAAACTGCCAATCGTGACCAGGGGAGCCTAAATGGGCATGAGCGTATTCATGCACAACAATACTTAACCAATCTTGACGTGCTGTTCGTCCCACATCGATCAGGATGACAGCGGGATAGACCATAATATTGCACAAGCCGTCTATGCCATACTCCTGAGCTAGAGGGGTTGCCAGAATGTGCATAGGACGACGTTGTTCAGGATGAAAACAGCCATGACAGGCTTCTAGATAGGCATTGAGTTCAGCATTGATGACATCAATGTGATTGCCAATCCAGGTATAAATGCGCTCACTTTCCCTCAAGTCATCTGTCACATCCAGCATTTCTGGCTCTAAGGCAAGCTGACGCACAGCAGTCAAATACTGATAACCACGCACAAATGGAATTGCACTAATTGTCGATTCACCAACCCAACGCGGACTGAAACTGTCTGACGGCCAAGACATCCTGTGCTTGTTGAGGTACTAACGTTTCACGGCGTTCATCATCCAAATCAGAGCCAATGCGAGTTTCGACACACAAGGAGGCTGTGCTAAATCCACCAAAGCGCTTTACTGTACTGGTTCGCATCCGCACATCTGAGCTAACGAAGCAGAATCGCTCTTCAGAACTCATCGTTTCATATTCGGTTAAAAGAACCAGGGCATCCTCATCATCGATCAGATAGCGACCCGCAACTGGCACAATTTCGGCATAGCCTCTTTCTCGTAGTAAGCTGCCCTGTCTAGGATTATCGGGATCAGGGACAATCACCATTACGCTGGAGCCTGTGTGATTTTCCTCTTCGCTTCTATCCCAGGCCATCGTTCCCTGCCAATTTACCAGTGCTCCTCCCGCCGCCTTGCTAGGTTCAACCTGATGCAATCGGCAAATCTCTACTACTTGGGGATGATCGGCTGCTAAAGTTGCCACATCGATTTCTGACTCTCCTGTCTCCGATCGCCTAAAAGCAAGGTGATGGGTTGTGCGCTGCGATCGCCACTTGCCAGCACTGAGCTGAAAAAATTCCATGCCATCCATCTATATCTATCTCCTGCGGAGGATTGCTCACCGTTTTGGCTTTTTTACATTTCCTGATTATAGAGTCCCTGTAATGGAGTTTGGATTATGACACTCCACACTTAGCTGATGGAATATTTGAAGCTCCATAAGCCTTTTACCCTCAACTATCTTAGTGTGAGTTCAAGGGTCTGTTTCTGTCAGCGAACATCTCGGGTAGTTGGCGAGTACCTACCGCTTACGCTCACCAACCCACTGCTAGGGATTGCCTTACGTGATTTAGGAGATCGTCTTAACTGATTTGCGATCGCCTTTAACACAAAAGACAGTCTCTAGGGTCAATGTGGGTTTGGTCTATCTAGAAGCATTGCGGCTTTGCCACTTGTTTAATCGAGCTTCTCCAACTGCCGCCAATGAGCGCAACTGGGCGATTTGTTGGCGTAGTGTAGCAAGTTCAGTCGCTTGCTCTTGGGATTGCTGCTTCACTGATTCGTAGCTTGACTTCTGGTTCGCCTGTAAGACACCCTGACTCTCTAATTGACTTTGCAGGTGATTGATTTGCTGCTCTTTTTCGGCAATGACTTGGCTCTGCTGTTGTGACTGCTGTTGCAGAGAGTCGTAGCTCGATTGCAGTGCTGTCTGCTCACTCATTCGGCTTTGCAGTTGCTCTTGCAGTTGACCAATTTGCTGCTCTTTGTCAGCGATCGCCTCCTGCTGCTGTTGAGATTGCTGTTGCAGAGAGTCGTAGCTCGATTGCAGTGCTGTCTGCTCACTCATCCGACTTTGCAGTTGCTCTTGCAGTTGACCAATTTGCTGCTCTTTGTCAGCGATCGCCTCCTGCTGCTGTTGAGATTGCTGTTGCAGGGAGTCGTAGCTCGATTGCAGTGCTGTCTGCTCACTCATCCGACTTTGCAGTTGACCAATTTGCTGCTCTTTGTCAGCGATCGCCTGCTGCTGCTGCTGAGATTGCTGTTGCAGGGAGTCGTAGCTCGATTGCAGTGCTGTCTGCTCACTCATCCGACTTTGCAGTTGCTCGATTTGCTGCTGCTTGTCGGTGAGCAGCTGTGCTTGCTGTTGAGATTGCTGTTGCAGGGAGTCGTAGCTCGATTGTACAGAGGCTTGCTCGGCAACTCGACTCTCTAATTGACTTTGCAATTGAGTAATTTGTTGCTGTAAGTCGGTAATGATCTGGGCTTGCTCTTCCGACTGCTTTTGCCAGGATTCATCTTTCTCTGATGACAAGCTCTGATCTTGCTGTCTGGCAACCTGATTGTTGGGTTGTAGCTCTGTAGTCAGCCCATGAAGATCGCTGCCTTTTGCCGCTTCATCAGCTGCTGCCTTGATGCCAAGCTTGATTTCTGCCGAATCACTATAGAGCGCGATCCGGCCTGTTGCCATAGCCTCACACAACTCAGACGGAGATAGTCCTGCTTTTTCAGCCAGCGTACTTAAGAAATGAAGCCCTTTAGATGTAAGGGGCTCCCCCATCTTGACTGCCGTTTTTGAGTGCAAGTTGGGAGCGCCACGCCTCTTCTTTGGCATTGGCATTTTTTTCCGATGATTTTTCGATGATTGACTGGCCTTCAGTATAGATCTATCTGCACCAAAACTAAATAGATGGATACGACTTTAGGGAAGAACAGATAGAGGTGAAAACTCAGCCCTCACAGCAACTGAGCAGGTAACTCCTCAAGATATGGCACATCAGTCCAATCCAGTTATGCGGCAAGCTAGTGCAAAAACTCTCACACTCATCGATGGCTTAACTTCTTGCAGAAGTCAGGGAAAAGGTTCAAGGTGAAGGGAGAAAGGGAAGAAAGATTCCTTAACCGTAAAAATGTGAAAGGGACTTTTGCAAGAGACACCATGAGCTGTCGCACACAACGAAGGATGAAACTAGACTTTCAAGACAGGTCTACTGTTGAGTCCCCTTTGCTGCATCTCGACAAGCACATCGGTAATATTTCTGTATCCAGTCTGAGTGTTGACGAAATCGTTACAAACTGGAATGTATTCCAAATAGTTTGTCTCGACAGTGTAGAGGACAGATCATCTCAATGTTTGGTTTGTAACTCAGGTTGATCAGGGTATCTGAGCAAGTGCATCAGATACCCTGATCAATAACTCATATCCAGCAAAATCTAGCTAGAACATCAGCTAGGTAACAGGGTCTCAGATTGAATTTAGTAAAATTAAAGCTAAAAGTTTAGATATTGAAGTTGATAAATATTGAAAAGGCTATAAGGCTGATTAGCCTTCTCTTCTGTGCCTTTTTAACTTTGAGGTTGCAAAAATTCAACTCCTACGCTTCTGCAAAAAAAGAATTTCGTTGAGCAGGCAGAATCCGTCACTGATTCATAGCTGCTTGATCACATTCAGCAAGCACAACTGCGTTACCCACGCGAACGCACGCGGAAAAATACCTCGCTGGTGGGATGTTTAAGCACTTTTACTGTGGTGTTCGGACTGAGGAGTACATTTACAGCTTGATTTTCGAGCTAGAAAGGGAGCTAAAGGAAGTTTTCCTTACTGGCATTGCGTCACCCTAAGCCTCGTAACAATGCAAATTGTTAACATTTTGTTAACTTGTTATACGGATGCGAACCCTGCAAAGCCTTGATGTACAAGAGTTTGACTTCTGTTTAGCCTGGGTACTCAGGTTTAACTAGCTTAACAATTCGTAATAGATCTAACCCCCAGGGACGGTGTATAAAAAAACGGTGAGGGAATCAACGACAGGCAAAAGCTAAGAAAAACATTAGTTCAGCAAGTTTTTGGGTTTCTCATAAAAGCCTGAAAATTTCTCAGATTTCTCAAAAGCTCCGTTTTGTTGCCTGGTATACGGAACAGGCGGAACTAAAGACCAAGTTGAACTAAAATTTTAACGGTTGTCTGTCTTTGACATCTCTAGCTGCTCGAACTGCTCAGAACTGGCTTCCTCCAGTTCTCAAGCAAAACCCAAAACTAACCACCCAGTAAGTAGGAGTTATCTTTCATGTTCGACGCTTTCACAAAGGTTGTTTCACAAGCTGATACACGCGGTGAATACCTAAGCTCTGGCCAATTGGATGCTTTGATCTCTATGGTCAAGGAAGGCAACAAGCGTATCGATACCGTTAACCGTATCACCGGCAACGCTTCCAGCATTGTTGCTAACGCCGCTCGGACTCTGTTTGCTGAGCAACCCCAGCTGATCGCTCCTGGTGGCAACGCCTACACCAACCGTCGTATGGCAGCTTGCTTGCGCGATATGGAAATCATCCTGCGCTACGTCACCTACGCTGTGTTTGCTGGTGATGCCAGTGTGCTGGATGACCGTTGTCTGAACGGTCTGCGCGAAACCTACTTGGCTCTAGGTGTTCCTGGCGCTTCTGTAGCAGCAGGTGTTCAAAAAATGAAGGATGCCGCGATCGCAATTGCCAATGACCGTAACGGTATTACCCAAGGTGATTGCAGTGCTCTGATGTCTGAAGTGGCTAGCTACTTTGATCGCGCAGCCGCAGCGGTTAGCTAACCGAGTGCCAAGCGCTATTCGCTAACACTTGTCAGTTGGGCAAAAAAAATTTCAACCAGAACTTTGTAAAACACTAGGGAGATACCTCAACGATGAAGACACCTCTGACCGAAGCGGTTTCTGCAGCTGATTCTCAAGGCCGTTTTCTTTCCAGCACAGAACTCCAAGTGGCTTTTGGTCGCTTCCGGCAAGCTACCGCTAGCTTAGAAGCTGCAAAAAGCCTGAGTGGCAATGCTGACCGTCTGGCTCAAGCAGCAGCTCAAGCGGTGTACAACAAGTTCCCCTACACCACGCAAATGCAAGGCGCTAACTATGCAGCTGACCAGCGTGGTAAGGACAAGTGCGTGCGTGACATCGGCTACTACCTGCGGATTGTTACCTACTGCTTGGTTGCTGGTGGCACCGGCCCTCTCGATGAGTACCTGATTGCTGGCTTGGATGAAATCAACAGCACCTTTGAACTGTCTCCTAGCTGGTACGTTGAAGCCCTCAAGTACATCAAGGCCAACCACGGTATCAGTGGTGATGCGGCTACCGAAGCCAACTCCTACATCGACTATGCGATTAACGCCCTGAGCTAACAAGGTGCGTGTAGCCCGGTAAGGTAATCAGCTCTACCAGCAAAGAAAGCGAGTCAGAGTTGTTCATCTTACCGGGCAGTTTTATTCTCACCATTCTGATAAAAGACTTGAAAAAAACATTTTGTGTTAGGTCATTGAGGGGGGAGATAAAAATATGACAGTGTTAGGAGAAGCCGGACGATTAGGCATTAAACCGTTTCAAGAATCTGGATTGGTAGAACTACGTTCCGATAGAACAGAAGCCAATGTGCAAGCGGTGATACGAGCTGCCTATCGACAGGTTCTGGGCAATGAGTACCTGATGGAATCGGAGCGCCTTGTTAGCGCCGAGTCATTATTGCGCCAGGGACAAATCACAGTTCGGGATTTTGTGCGAGCAATTACCCAATCAGAGCTGTATCGGAAAAAGTTTTTTTACTCCAATTCACAACCTCGGTTCATTGAGCTGAATTATAAGCATTTATTGGGTCGTGCCCCCTACGATGAATCGGAAATTTCCTACCACGTTGAGCTTTACAACTCACAAGGGTACGAAGCTGAGGTCAACTCTTACATTGACTCAGCAGAATATCAACAAAATTTTGGCGAAAATACAGTACCCTACCATCGCGGCTTTCAAACCCAAACAGGGCAGAAAACCGTGGGATTTAGCCGGATATTCCAGTTATACCGGGGTTATGCCAGTAGCGATCGCACACCCAGCCAGAAACAAGCCAAGCTAACCTGGGAAGTGGCGAAAAATATAGCCTCACCCATTTATATTCCTTCTTCAGCAGTTCTTGCAGGCACTTCAGGTGGTCGTCGAGGGGATATTTATCGGGTTAGAGTGATGCAATCCGCATCTCCAAGCTCGCCTGTCGTGCGGCGAAGTACCACGGAATTGCTCGTACCCTACGATCAGTTGTCGAGTAAGTTGCAACAATTGAATCGTCAGGGCAGTAAAGTGATGAGCATCTCACCGGCATAAATGGGGAATGGGACAGGGGAAATGGGGAAGGGTAAAAAAATATTACCTGTGACCTGTTACCTACGCTTAAGCAGGTAGGCGTAAAAAACTCCAAAGAAATTTCAGCAGATAGAAAGGTTTGGGTGTTATGTATAGTTACACCTATCTGCTTACCTATTAACAAAGGAAAAGTTCAAATGGCCATTACAACAGCAGCATCTAGACTAGGAACATCCGCTTTTAGCAATGCCTCTCCGGTAGAATTGCGCCCAACGGCAAGTAGAGCAGACGTTGAAGCAGTCATTAGCGCTGTCTACCGTCAGCTATTGGGCAACGACTATTTAATGAAATCTGAGCGCCTCACCAGTGCTGAATCTCTCCTGCGCGATCGCAAGATTACAGTGCAAGATTTTGTGCGTCAGGTCGCTAAATCGGAACTGTACAAATCGAAGTTTTTCTATAACAGTTTCCAAACACGAGTCATCGAGCTCAATTATAAACATTTGTTAGGTCGGGCACCCTATGACGAGGCCGAGGTGATTTATCACTTGGACTTGTACGAAACCAAGGGATACGACGCCGACATTGATTCCTACATTGATTCCCCAGAGTATCAAGCCAACTTTGGCGATAATATCGTGCCCTACTATCGGGGCTTCCAGACTCAAACCGGACAAAAAACCGTGGGATTTAGCCGCATATTCCAGCTATATCGTGGCTATGCTAACAGCGATCGCGCCCAGCTTAAAGGTAACTCTCCGCGCCTTGCCAGTGAGCTAGCACAGAATAGTGCTTCCACTGTTATCAGCCCTTCTAGTAGCAATGGTAGCTTTGCCTACCTTCCTTCCGCGAGAGGCGTCACTCCCAGCAGTGGTTTTGGTGGGGCAGCGACGTTTGGAAAATCTGGCCGACTCTACCGTGTCGAAGTCGCTGGACTCAATCAGCCCAGATATCCTAACGTGCGCCGGATTAACCAAGCCTTCATTGTTCCTTATGAAGAGCTAACCCCCCAAATGCAGAGAATTCTACGCCAAGGGGGTAAAATCGCCAGCGTTACTCCTCTCTAGTCTGATGCTTTAGTCATGGGTCATTAGTGATTGGTTTTAGCTGGTTGTTAATGACCCATGAACATAAGCTTTGTGAATTCTGCGTTCTGTATTTCTGATTAGGATATAAACTATGTTGGGTTCAATTGTCGGTGGAAGTACTAGCAGTTCGCCTTCTAGTGCCCGCTGCTTTCGCTATGAAGTCGTCGGTCTGCGTCAAAGCGTAGATACGGATAATACAGATTATCCAATTCGCTCGAGCGCTAGCGTGTTTATCACAGTGCCTTACAACCGGATGAATGAAGAAATGCAACGGATTACGCGGTTGGGTGGCAAAATTGTTAGCATTCAGCCGTTGACATCCGAAGGTGAATCAGCCTCTGAGTCAGAGGGCTAACTGAACCTCCATGCGAGAGTCCAGTTTTGACGATTTTCAATCTTTATCATCCGGAGGGTCGCCGGAGGGTAGCGAGTCTTTAACTGTAGAGCAGGCGCTCGCTAATCTACAAGGGCAAGACCCAGGACTTCGCTATTACGCCGCTTGGTGGCTGGGCAGATTCAGAGTTCGCGAATCGGCAGCGATTGAGGCGCTAATCGCAACACTGGAGGATGAAACTGACCGGACGCCTGACGGCGGCTACCCCCTGCGGCGAAATTCAGCGAGAGCGCTGGGCAAGCTGGGAGATCGAAGAGCTGTGCCCGCCCTCATTCGTTGTTTAAGCTGCTCAGATTTCTACGTGCGGGAAGCTGCTGCTAAGTCACTAGGGATACTAGACGCTCCAAGCAGTATCCCTGAGCTGATGAAACTCCTAGAAGGTGGCTTGGCAGCCGCTCAACCGATACCAGGCTGTCCCCACTTAGCGCAACCTTACGACGTAACCATTGAAGCGTTAGGCTACCTGGGTGCCACCGAGGCCATTGACTTGATTCAACCCTTTCTTGAACATCCCACAGAGTTGGTACAGTACGCAGCGGCACGAGCCATGTACCAGTTGACGAAAAACCCAATTTATGGTGAACGGTTGGTTCAGGCTTTGGCTGGAGAAAAATTGCAACTGCGACGAGCCGCTCTTGGTGATCTGGGCGCGATCGGTTATTTACCAGGGGCGGATGCGATCGCTCAGACCTTAGCAGAAAATAGTTTGAAGCTGATTGCTCTCAAAGGACTCCTAGAACACGATGTAAAAAGTAACTCCACAGAGTCCTCATCTATATCTGATGACGCTATCCACGTAATGACTTTGATGGATAATCTGCTATAGTCGTGAATCCAAAAAGGGTTGAAAGTTAGAAGGTTGAAGGTTAGAAGGTGAGAAGGCGTAGCTGTTGCCGAAGGCTAGGAGTAAACTAAGTTAGAGCTTGTCAACTTGCCAGCCTTCAACTTGTAACTTTCAACATTTGTTTGCCACTGACCAATGACTAATGATCGAGGACTAAAACTGATTCAAGCCGTTGAGCAGGCAGACTCTTCACAGAAACTGGTAAATGCGGTGGAAGCATTGGCAGATGCCCATTTACAGGAAGGAATTCCTACCTTAATTGCAGCTCTCAGCTACAATAACCCTGGTGCAGCCGTAGCCGCTGTGGAGGGATTGGTGCAATTAGGGCAAGTAGCGGTACCAAAGTTGCTCAACCTGCTTGATGACTATAACTACAGTGGTAGAGCTTGGGCAATCCGAGCATTAGCTGGGATTGGCGACCCAAGAGCGCTAGAAACATTGCTAGAAGCCGCAGAAACTGACTTTGCCATGAGTGTCCGTAGAGCCGCCGTTAAAGGTCTGGGCTATCTGCATTGGTCTGCAATACCAGCCGAAATGCTTCCAACCGTCCAAGCAAAAGTCCTCAAAACGTTGATGCAGACTTCTCAAGACCCGGAATGGGTGGTTCGCTATGCGGCTGTTGTGGGATTGCAAGGGCTGGCAACTTCTACGGCAGGGAGTCAGAGTGATATATTTTACTCTATAAAAGAGCATTTTGAGCAAATGGTTAAGACAGAACCAGATTTAGGCGTTCGCACCCGCGTGCAACTGGCTTTGCAGCAACTTCAAGGTTGAAGGCAATTGTGTAGATTGGTGGTGTATCCGTCATCTAGAGTAGTTGCCTGAAAGGTTCCAGATGTGCCGACATTGGCGTCGATTCAGTATTTTTTTCTTAGCCAGCCTTGTCTTGTGCTGTGTCTTCCACTTTGGGTCACTCGGCCAAGTCGCTCAGTCAGCAACGCCACAGAGGCAATTCATTGCATCAATTCCCAGTCAAGAAGCATACTCTCAGGGAGTGCAGCAGGGAGTTGAACGCTATCAAGCTGGCAAATTTACGGAAGCGATCGCACTTTGGCAACAAGTACTCCCGCAAATTAGAGACGCTAAAGATCGAGCCGCTATTCACAGTAACCTGGCACTCGCTTATCGACAAATCGGACAACTAGGAGAAGCGATCGCACACTGGGAGCAAGCCATTCAGATTTACCAGCATCAAGACGATGAGGGAGCACGCATCCAGTTACCAAAGTTGCTGACGGAGCAAGCACAAGCTTACAAAGAACTTGGGCAGAATCTACGGGCAATTAAGATTTCGCAGGAAGCCGTAAAACTGGCAAAGCAAAACTCAGACTTGCAAACCCAAGTGGCAACGTTGGGAGCATTGGGCAATGCCTATTGGGCTGTAGGTGACTACGAACAATCTCTCCTCGCTCACCAAGAAAGTTTAACTATTGCCCGTCAGCTAAAGGCTCCAGACTACATTGCAGCGTCCTTAACTAATTTAGGTAATCTCTACTTGTCACGCGCACAGAGGTATCGCTATCAGGTAAATACTGCTCGTGTCGAAGATGATCGCCAAGAAATTGCTCGGTTAACTCAGTTGGCAAAACAAGAGATGGCTGCTGCGCGATCGGCATTTGAAGAAAGCCTGCGCGAGACTCAAGTCATAGGCGGCATTACTCACGTCAAGACATTACTGAATCTAAATCGTCTTTTAGAGCAACTCCCACCGCCTGACTGGGCTGCCATTGCCAGGAACCGAGAGCAGGCATTGGCACTCCTCGAAACGTTACCCGACTCGCGGGATAAAGCCTATGTTTTAATCAATCTCGCACAGAGTTTTAGGCGTCAAGCGTCAGCAGCAAGCACAGCGCAAGGCAGAAGCTCAACAGAGACTCTAGTGCTGTTGAAACAGGCACTCAATGTTGCCAGAAATATAGGAGATGGGCGGGCTGAATCGTTTGCTTTAGGGAGTTTAGGGCAGATTTACCAGTTAGCTGATCAAACCTCAGCGGCGCTGGAGTTAACTCAAAAAGCGCAGTAAATGGCAGGGCAAGCTAATGCGCCTGATAGTGCCTATCGCTGGCAGTGGCAAGCTGGGCGATTGTTGAAGACAGCGGGGAAAACAAAGGAGGCGATCACATCTTACGAACAAGCGATCGCAACCCTCCAGAGCATTCGCAACAATCTGCTGGCCATTCAAACGGACTTACAATTTG
>NZ_DATNPA010000667.1:0-15458 GCF_036703385.1 Allocoleopsis sp.
TACATTCCTACGGCTGGTTTTTCTGAGCGTTCAGCGTTTTTTTTGGGCGAGGCAGATTGCGCCTAAAGATGCCAGCTGTTGACCCTTGCCTGACTACTACTTGCAAAAAAAAACTACAAAGTTAATCGGGGAAAAACGGCGTGGATAAGCGGTTTGAGCCACTGGCTACTGGTGAAGTTTTGTCAGTCGATGAATCTGTTCAAATTCTGATCGGACATCGCACATTCAGAGTTAGCGAATTAGCCGATGCCATCAAGACACAGCTTGAATATGGAATCCAGGGATGGACTCAGGAAAAGGATGGTTGGTTTAGCGAAGAGGGCATCCCGTGTGAGGTCTTGAGGTTTACGGCGAATGGCTGGCAAAAAGGCAAGGTAAGAATCAACTTGGAATTTTGCCCTCTAGACTCTGAAGAGTACGGTAAACAGTCAGTCGCCAGCTTTGACGATGAGTTTGCTGTACCCGAATCACCCGCCAAGATGTCGGATGAGATAGACTTCGATGTATCACCAGTTAGTATGCCGGATGAATTCGATCTAGACGCATCAGCCGCTAGCGCGGCGGCACTGGATCTGGAAGACTCATTCACCAGCACGCAGGATGAGTTCGATGTGGAAACATCATTAGCCAGTAATCAGGCATGGGAGGAAGAAGAGCCGAACACCATTGATGTAGAGATGGTGCAAGAAGTCTCAACCACCATCTCCTATGATGAATTCGATGTGGCGGAGGGTATGCAATCCAGCCTGGATGATGAATTCGGCATGGTAGACCCGATGTCAACCAGCCTGGATGACGAATTCGATGTGGCCCAGGAGATGCAATCCAGCCTGGATGACGAATTCGATGTGGCGGAGGGGATGTCAACCAGCCTGGATGACGAAGATGACGAATTCGGCATGGCAGAGGGGATGTCAACCAGCCTAGACGACGAATTCGGCATGGCAGAGGGGATGTCAACCAGCCTGGATGACGAATTCGATGTGGCGGAGGGGATGTCAACCAGCTTGGATGACGAATTTGGGATAACAGACCCGATGCAATCAAGCCTAGATGACGAATTCGATCAAATTTCCGAAAGTATTGAACAAGAACTCGAACTTGTAGAGTCACCGCAAGCCAGCTCTGATGAGTTCCTAGATTTAGGCGGAATGTCTCCAGACAATGACGATGAGCTGGATTTCGGCGAAATGTCTCTAGACAGCGACGAGAACTTGGATTTCGGCGAAACGTCTGCGAGCGGGGAAGGTGAGTTTCAGTTTGAAGAGATTTCCTTGAACAGTGAGGATTTAGAAGACGATGGCACTGATTCTCTACTCGATGATGTTTGGCAAGACATAAACCAGCCGAGCTGGCAAAACAATCAGTGAACCTGTCAAGTGTGAAGTATGGAAAGAAATGTGAAGCGTAAAGGATGAATTATGAAAAATTTCTTCACTTCATCCTTCATCCTTCAGTGTTTTAAAAATGTCTAACCGTCCAAACTGGACGAAGCTTCATGCTAAGCTACATCAAACGCTGCGGCAACGGCAATTGTTGGCGCAGCAGCAACGAGTGTTAATTGCAGTATCCGGTGGACAAGATTCTGTCTGTTTAGCGCAACTGTTGTTGGATTTACAACCTAAGTGGCGATGGCAACTTGCGATCGCTCACTGCGACCACCGTTGGCCCAAAGATCAGGGTATGGCTGATCATGTTCAACAACTGGCTCAAAACGGGTCGCTGCCTTTTTATCTGAAAACCGCTGCTGAGATAGCTACCAGCGAGGCAGCCGCGCGGCAATGGCGATATCAAAGTTTGATCGAGATCGCTCAAACACAGGGCTATCAAAACGTTGTTACAGGTCATACCAAAAGCGATCGCGCCGAAACCGTCCTCTACAATCTGATTCGAGGTTCAGGTGCTGATGGCTTGCAAGCGCTCACTTGGAAACGCCCCCTCTCGTTTGGACTACAGCTGGTGCGTCCCCTCCTCGAAGTAACCCGTGTCGAGACGTTGCAATTCTGTCAAAAACACCACCTGCCGATTTGGGAAGACAGCTACAATCAAGACCTCAAATACGCCCGTAACCGCATCCGCCAGGAGCTAATACCCTACTTACAAACTCATTTCAACCCCCAAGTAGAGACGGCTTTGGCCCAAACGGCTGAACTTCTCCGGGCAGATGTGGCTTATCTCGAAGAGGCTGCCAAACAGCTGCGGCAGCAAGCAATGGTACCCGTCCACCTAGAGGGACAAGATGAGCCAAGCGCCTCTGACAGTACTATTCCAAGACTGAACCGTCTTGTATTGCAGCAGGCATCCCTGGCTCTGCAACGCCGCGTTATGAGGCAGTTTCTCTCCACTATGCAACAGGCAGCTCCTAGCTTTGAGCAAATCGAAGAAATGACCGCCTTAATTACCGCTCCTAACCGCTCTCGAACCTCGTCCTTTCCCGCAGGAGTAACAGCGGTTGTTGAAGACAACTGGATTGTTCTTCGGGAGGGCGAAAGGGTTGAAGGTTAGAAGGTTGAATGTTGAATGTTATAACTTGTAACCTGTAACCTGATATCTTGACAACTTGCTAACCTGTCAACCTTCAACCTCCTCAAGATGCTGCAAATTCTGGAGACTGTATTAAGCTACTAATCGTTTGCTGTAACTGTGAGATCATCTGTAGCTGATAGTCACCAGTCTCCTGAATTTGATTGAGGGCTTCTGCGATCGCCTCTAGCTTTTGTCGGATTTCACTTACAGTATTTTGCCTCGGCTGTAGCGTCTCTTGGTAAGTATTAACCTCACCCCAAAGTTTAGCCACTGCTGCCATCCCAGACTGCCAGTTTTGCTCCAAGCTTTGTAGTTCACGCTGCTTTGCCTCCTGGTCGCCAGATTGATGACGAACCATGTCCTCAGCTTGGCTGATGCTCCGGCGCATCTGCTCAATCTGGCTTTCTAGTTTTTGTAGGTCTTCTTCCTGTTGTTGTCGTTGTGCTTCTAGCTGACTCAACACTGGACCCAAGTCAATTTTCTGATTATCTGAGGCGTTGCTCTCAGAGATGCCCTGCCGACGCCGCAATACCCGCTGATGCTGATTGAGAACTTCTTCTCGCTCTCGCAGATTTCGGCGTTGACCCACGAGCGTTTCATCCAACATCTGGTAGCGGTCTTGCTCTTCTGCTAGCTCTGTTTCCAAACTAATGCGGTCATACTCACTAGCCGTCCTAATCTTCTCTTGCAATTCTTCAACCGCTTCGCGTTGGAAGGTCAATTCTTCTTCCTGATCATTGACAAAGCGCACCAGCTTTTCCAAGTCTTGCTGCAAATTCTGCACAGTTCCTTGGAGTTCACCTAACGGCATCTGTTCCAGCGCTTCGAGGTCAACCCGCTGACCAATTTTCACATCAGCTGATGTTGCCGCCAAACGAGCCACTTGTTGGTGTAACTCAACTTGGGTTCGTAGCTGGAGACTCAGCATATGTGCTGACTCCTGCTTGATCTCTAGAGCATGTTGCTGCGCCTTTAACTCGGCTTTTGCCTCCTCCAAAGACTTCTGCTCTTGCTGCAACTCCTGCTTACGCTTTTGGAATTCCTCACCTTGGCGCTCAACGTCTGCTTGTCGAGCAGACGCTTCCGTTGTCTGTTGCTCTATCTGCTGCCACCTATTGTCCAGCTCCGCCTGCTGAGCATTGACGACTTCAAATGCCAGATTCAGTTGTTCCCGCACGGCGTCTGTTGGTACAACGGCTTGCGATAACTGCTCTAGCAATTCCGAAATCACAAGGGCTTGGCTCTCATCTAAACCAGGTGTATGCTGAGCCACTTGTTCCTCCAAGCGTCGCTGTTCACCTCGTAGGTGTTCCCACGCTCCCTCCAGCTCCTGACGGCTACGCTCAAACTCTTCTCTAAGCCGTGATGCCTCCTCCTTGGCACTGTCAATCTCTTGTCGTTGCTGATCTAGCCGCTCAAAGTCTTCCTCCATGGATTGCATCTGCTCAATCCGCGCTTCCATCTCCATCTCGCGGCGATTGAGTTCTTGACTTTGATATGTCAAAGACTGCTTCCACTGCTCGATCTCTTCTTCTTGACTTTTCGCCTTTTCCAGCTGTTTCGAGAAATTTTGCAAATCCCTGGCTAGCCGCGATCCGGCTGGCTCAATCTCTCCCTGAATTTGTCGATTCCCACCCAGATTGACGATGACCAAGGCACCTTCGTTCAGGTTTTTGGCGTCTTCAGCAGGAATCACTTCATCACCAGGCACAGCACTCCAACTCTGGTCAGTTCGCTGACAAGCCAGCAGTTTGAGTGCGGTCTTACCGCCGCCGCCCAGTATCCCGCCACCTTTCTGCTTTTGTACTTCTGCTAGATACAGCACACTGATGGTCCTCTTTACGTCTGTTGTGCCCAATTTTTGACTAAACTACATCTAATCTCTAGTTCAATCAGTTTCATTCAACTCAGTTATTAGAAGACCACATTGCCAAAACAAGAAAGAATCTTCATTTTTAACTGAGTAACTCTCTCTTCAGAATTTTGCATTTATTCCGATTAATTATAAAATGGTACGAATAACTATTATTTTGCTGAAACCAGCTTGTCCTGCTGTCACCCCCTAGCTACAACCCTTGTTTTCAGGGCATCTTAACACAGGTCTCACTGGGATCCTAGCTAAACCTGCGCTAAGCTATTCCCCTTATTTCAAGTCTATCGCGTTCATCCTAACCTGTTCTCACTCCGTTAAGAAAGACACCTTAAACCCTAGACAGGGAATAAGCAATCTTTCTCTAACTGTGATCGACCCTTTGAAAATGACCAGCAGTCGGAACGGTAAACAGGAACAGCAGTCAGAAGTGGGCGTTCTCCGCAACATCAAGTCTTCAATTATACTAAATATATAGAAAGTTCGGGGTTATGTGTCTAAACTAGAGTGCTTGGTAATCGGCGCTTGGCTTGATCGCCAAGTTAGATTTAAAGTTTAGCATTGCTGTGGAAACAAGTAGCGGTAGAAAATTGGATTTACCGCTCCTGGGTTGCTCATCGTTCACTCGATAGAGCAACCAACCGGGTCTTTCATTTGATACAGTCTCCTTCTGGGTGTCTGAGCGAAGCAGCATGAAAATACAATCGATCTTAATCATTACTAAGCAGCAATGTGGCGTACAGATGCAATCTACATAGAGCGTTCTCTCTTATACAGGGGTTGAGAAATAGCCGCACTCTTGAACTTGAGCCGTGGCGGCTTGCCCTACCCAAATTGTCAAAATTTCGCGGATTGGCACCAGTGTATAGGCATCCTTGACAAAAGGACGGGTAGCAAGGTTCTCATTCATCCAAAGGTTTTTAGGAGTACGCTTTCTTAAATGCAGGGAACGTTGAATGAAATTGATATCCGCAGCATCCTGCAACTGATCGAGCTAGGTCAGCGAACAGGTGAACTGTTGGTTGAAGCGTACAGCTTCCCCATTAATAACACGGGTGGCGATATCAGTAGCAAAGCTTTCGCCTTTGGGCGTCCTTACCAGGAAACCAAACCAAGAAGAAGGGCAGGACCTTTTTGGTTCGTCTTCTTCCTCAACGGTAAAATTGCCTATGCTTCAGGCAGTGAGAGAAGTTTATCCCGTCTGCGCGACTATTTGCGTCGATATAAAGCCAACACAGCACTGGATCATCTTGAACTCCCGTCCATTGACTCGATAAACGCTCCAGAATACGGCTATCTGTGGGCACTGCTGGAAAAGCATATTCTGACACCAGCGCAAGGGCGAAGCATTATCCAAAGCATGATCCGCGAAACTCTGTTTGACCTCCTCAGCTTACACAATGGATATTTTGTCTTTGAAGTGAGTCCGGCGCTGGCTCCCCAACTTACCACCCTAGAAATTGCCCCTCTAGTCACAAAGATTATGAAGCAGGTGCAGGAGTGGAAGCAATTTCATCCCCATATTCAGTCTCCTAATCAGTGCCCGATCATTACAGATCCAGTGCAGTTACATGCAGCCCTACCAGAAAACGCGTTTAGAACTCTAAGGCAGTGGGCTGATGGTAAAACATCCCTACGCCAACTCTCTCGCTATCTCAATCGCGACATTCTCACCGTTGCTAAGGCGATTTATCCTTATGTACGGAAGGGTTGGGTTCAACTGGTGAGTGCAGCGGCTCAAGATACACCCCCGAATCGAGGAGAAGGAGAATTCAAACCAGTCCCCCAAGTTCCTCGGGTTGTTTGTATTGATGATGACATGGCGATCGGGAAAACCGTAGAGTATATCCTACAAGCTAAGGGCTATGAAGTCACAGCGATTCGAGAGCCTGTGCAGGCTCTGACACTCATCTTTCAACTCAAACCGGATCTAATCCTGTGTGACCTCGCAATGCCTGAACTGGATGGCTACGAAATTTGTGGAATGCTGCGACAATCTACGGCTTTTCGGCAAACCCCCATAATTATGCTAACCGGCAAAGATGGGTTTATTGACCGCGTAAGAGCACGAATGGTAGGGTCTACAGATTACCTGACCAAACCGTTTGGCGCTAATGAACTGTTGATGCTATTGGAGAAATATATTGGTTGGGTTGATATCAAAAAGAGTCAAGATGATAATTCCATCACTGTTAGGTCAGATCAGGAGATAGAAGAGACAGATATCACGAAGTCAGCTTCGGCATGAACTCGCGCCAAGCCGCCCCCGATTTTCATGCGCAGCTGTCACAATCAAAGGAACAAGCCTAAATTTATAAAGATGTTACTCAGTGATTAAAGGATGATGAGGGATACTTTAATCATTATCAGGCTAAAGCCTGAAGTACAGGGGTTCATGCCCGTTCACTCCGGTTACCGCCTTTCGTCAAGTAGGGAGCTATGAGTACAGTTCTGGTTGTAGAAGACAGCCTCGCCCAACGACAGATGATCTCAGACCTCCTCAAAGGAAGTGGGTTGACGGTCACTGTGGCCAGTGATGGTGTAGAAGCATTGGAACAAATTCAGCGCTCTAGCCCTGATGTGGTGGTATTGGATATTGTCATGCCTCGGATGAATGGGTACGAGGTTTGCCGCCGTCTCAAAGCCGACCCCAAAACTCAGAACGTACCAGTCGTGATGTGTTCTTCAAAAGGCGAAGAATTTGACCGTTATTGGGGCATGAAGCAGGGGGCAGACGCTTACATTGCCAAGCCCTTCCAGCCAACAGAGTTGATTGGAACGGTTAAACAGTTGCTTAGAGGATAAGTATATAGGTATTCGAGAGAATGGTTGGTAATCCAGACTTTTTAACGGGTAGTGGGAAAGATCAAGCCCCAGAATTTCAGGAACTAGAAAGCCCCGAAGGTGAACTACACCTGCGGTTTTTTGTTCCTTCGGGTAATGAATTTGCCCTGCCTGCCACTGGCATCAAAGAAGTGATCTCTCAGTCGCCAGACAGGATTACTGCTATTCCTAATGCTTCCCCCTTACTATTGGGCACGATTAACATTCGGGGGCGAGTGATTTGGGTTTCCGATCTCGGTCAGTTTTTAGGGGATACGATGATTTTGAATACAGACCGACCGGAAATTCCCGTCATTGCTGTTGAAGACCAAGACACCATGCTAGGGTTGGCAATTGACCGGATTGGAGAAATGGACTGGCTGGATCTTGAACAATTACAAATGCCGACGAATGTTCCAGATAGTATGGCACCCTTTTTGCGAGGTGAGTGGGCGCTAGACAAAGACTCTAATCAATATTTGCGACTTCTAGATCAGGTGGCAATTCTACGGTCAGCACGGTGGGCAGCATGAAAGTGAGTTAAGTAAAAGGAAAAAGTTCCGTAAAGGAGAAAGGCTTGGCCTTTTACTTTTTCCTTTTTCCTATTGAGCAGAGGGAGGAGGCAAATGGCATCAGGTACGGATTTCGCACAGGAATATGGACAAGCCGAAAAGGCTTATATGCAGGGCAATTACCAAGAGGCTGCCGTCATATGTGACCGATTGGTAGGGGATTTCCCCGAGAACCCCAGTGTACGTCTATTACTCGGTCATATTTACTGCTACGGACTACAGCAGTATGAGGCGGCACGGGAACAGTACGAGGCAGTACTCAACTTAACCGAGAACCCAGATTTTATTGAATATGCAAATAACGGTCTGGAATATACCAATCAGTTGACAAATGGAGCAGACTCAGGAGGAGGAGTCGCAACGTCATCAGATGATTTCGAGGTTAGTTATGGCAGTATAGGTGAAACTGACGAGCTGGGCGACTCACCGAACTTTGAAGGCTGGTCTCATTTGGGGGCTGAAGAAGATGAGCCCAGTGCTTTTGACCTGGGAAGCCTAGATTTTGATGACACGGGAAGTGAGACTTTTGGGTCAACGTCGGACTCGCCCTTTCACAATCCTTTTGGCAGTTCAGGGCAGGATTATGGAGCGACCCAAGACAACCGTAGTGCCAGTGATGCTCCGTTTGCTTTTCCGGCTGATTTTGGGGAAGACAGTGACGAACTGGAGACCTTTGGAACCAGCAGCAGTGAGTTTGACCTGGATGATAGCGTTTTTGGCCGTGCAGGTGTAGAGGATACACAAGAAGAGTTGTACTCGGATACGTCTCACGCCGATGAAACAGGCATGACGTTTGTCATTCCTCCGACTGAAGACTTTGAGGAGACAGGGGCGGATGAAGAGATGGCTCAAGGCTTTGCTCTACCTTCTCAATTTGATGCGGATTTGTCGGAGATGGGGGGAGGAATGTCTTCTTACAGCGAAGAAGATTTCAATGAACCCTTTAACTCGGGTTACCCGGTTTTTGAGGACGAAACGCTATTGATGGGGTCGGGCGAGCTTGAGAATACGTTCGCTATCGATAGAGACGAGTTAGGATATTTGAGCGATCGCAGGTCTAGTTCTGCTGATTCGTTACCAGAAGGCGAATCGGCTCAGGATGACCCGACCTTTGACTCGACTTATGACCAGAATGGGTTCAACTCTTCAGACCACTTCGACTTTGACACCTTTGACGAAGCCTTTGGCAATCAAACTTTCGTCATGGACGAAGTCACTGAAGCTGAGGAGGAAACCTTATCCGGAATTGACCCCCGTCAAAGTGCTAGAGAGGGTTTTCTCGATGAGTTTGATGTATTTGACGATGATTTAGGTTCAATCCCTGATTTCTCCCTTGGCGTTCAAGACGACATGACGGCGGAGGGGGCTGACGAAGCTGATTTTGATATTTTGAGCAACAGTGGGGCAGTACTGGGTGCGACCGGTGGACTGGGGTTAAATGAGGGTGGTGATATTGAGACATCCCGTCCGGGCTATCGGTCATCCGGTGGCGAAGATGAGATGTTTAGCATCAATAACCCCGCCGAACAAATTCCCATCTTTAACCAAACCAAAGATACCGACAATGAACCCATTGTCAATGTGGAGCAGGGTTGGCTAGCTTTTTTTGAAAATGCTTCCCTCAACCGCAAGCAGTTGTGGACAGCCGTGATCACAGGGGCTGTCTCAGCTATAGCAGTGGCTCTTGTCAGTAACATTGCGGCGAGTACGGCTCCCGGCCCCAATCAAGATGCGGTGATTTCACGGCTCAAGACTACTGGCTGGGCGATGAGTTTGGTCGCAGGAGCCGCCAGTTTTGGTACGACTTTGCTCCTCGGTCGAGTGACGGAAAAACAGATTAAACGGGCGACGACCGACCTGCAATCCCAGTTTGAAGCCGTTTCTCAAGGAAATCTGAGTGTTACGGCTACCGTTTACTCAGAGGACGAATTTGGTCAGTTGGCGACAAGTTTCAACCAGATGTCGCGGGTAATCCTGACGAGTATGAGTGAAGCGCAGCGCAAGGCGGAAGAGCAAGAGCAGGCGAAAGAAGACCTGCAACGTCAGGTGATTCGGTTGCTCGATGATGTGGAAGGAGCTGCACGCGGTGACCTAACCGTACAAGCTGAAGTGACAGCTGACGTTTTAGGGGCAGTCGCCGATTCCTTTAACTTGACCATTCAAAACCTGCGGGAAATCGTACAACAGGTTTCCCAAGCGGCGCGTCAGGTGAACAAGGGTTCTGCGGATTCTGAGTCGTTTGCCCGAAGTCTGTCCTCAGATGCTCTACGGCAAGCTGAAGAACTGGCTGTTACCCTCAATTCCGTGCAGGTGATGACCGACTCCATTCAGCGGGTGGCAGAGAGTGCGCGAGAAGCGGAGGATGTGGCACGCACGGCTTCGGAAACTGCTGTAAAAGGGGGCGAAGCGGTGGAACGCACGGTGGCAGGAATTTTACAAATCCGAGAGACAGTAGCAGAAACAACCCGAAAAGTCAAGAGATTGGCTGAATCATCTCAAGAAATTTCCAAGATTGTGGCGCTGATTTCTCAGATTGCTTCCCGAACGAATTTGCTGGCGCTCAACGCCAGTATTGAGGCAGCAAGAGCTGGGGAAGCGGGTCGAGGTTTTGCGATTGTTGCCGATGAGGTGCGACAGCTAGCCGATCGCGCGGCGAAGGCGTTGAAGGAAATTGAACAAATCGTGCTGCAAATCCAGAGCGAAACAGGCTCAGTCATGACAGCAATGGAGGAAGGTACCCAGCAGGTAATTGACGGTACCAGACGAGCAGAACAAGCGAAGCGATCGCTGGAAGATATCGTTCAGGTTTCAAATCGTATCGACGCCTTGGTGCGATCAATTGCCGCCGATACCGTAGAACAAACGGAAACATCCCGTGCTGTCGCCCAAGTGATGCAGTCTGTAGAACTAACCGCTCAAGAAACCTCCCAGGAAGCCCAACGGGTGTCTGGTGCCCTGCAAAACCTGGTGGGTGTTGCGCGAGACCTCTTAACCTCAGTGGAGCGGTTCCGGGTAGAATCCAATGGTGGAAAATAGGGTTACAAGGTTGAAGGTTAGGAGGTTGAATGTTGAAAGTTAGAAGGTTGAATGTTGAAAGTTAGAGGTTAGAAGGCTGAAGGATTTAACCTGAAACCTGTTAACCTGCAACCTGTAACCCATTTTCAACCTGCAACCTGTTAACCTGCAACCTGCAACCCTTTATGGACTACTAATAACAATGACTGAGATTACTAGTTCCAGCTTAGGGTTGTGGACTCGGCGCTTGCTGGAAGCGATTTTCTTGGGTGGGCAAGTAATGCTTCATCTCCTAGCGGGGAAGATCAATCGTCGTAACACCCTCGAACAAATGGCATTAGTGGGGCCAGCCTCACTGACGATCGCCATGATTACTGCCGGTTTTATCGGCGCAGTGTTTACCATTCAGGTAACGCGAGAGTTCATCAACTTTGGTGCCACAAGTGCCGTCGGGGGAGTTCTGGCGTTGGCGTTGAGCCGGGAACTTGCCCCCGTGCTGACGGCGGTAATTTTAGCAGGACGAGTGGGTTCGGCGTTTGCAGCGGAAATTGGCACGATGCGAGTGACTGAGCAGATTGATGCGCTTTATATGCTCAAAACTGACCCGATTGATTATCTGGTGATTCCTCGCGTTATTGCTTGCTGCCTGATGCTGCCGATTTTGACCATTCTTGCCATCATCCTTGGTATGGCGGGAGGAGTCCTAATTGCAGACAGTCTGTATGGTATTTCCCAGGATGTGTTTCTGGATTCCGTGCGTAGTTTCCTGAAAGTCTGGGATTTGGCTAGTGCTGCCATAAAAGCAGTGGTTTTTGGGGCGTTGATTGCCATCATTGGTTGTAGTTGGGGATTAACCACAACCGGCGGAGCAAAAGGTGTGGGTCAATCGACAACCACTGCGGTCGTTACCGCGCTACTGGCGATCTTTATTTCCAACTTTTTCTTGTCCTGGGTCATGTTTCAGGGGACGGGTAGCGCGGTGATTGGTGGTGGTTAACACAGTGACCCAAAAGCCCATCCTTCGCGCATTACTACAAAAAGAGAACTAGATATGACATAAAATTGCGACTCATCAATCGTTACCAAAACTTTATGCCTTTGGGCCGAGGAGTGTCAAAGGAATCGGCATGAGGTAGAGACGCTTTAGAATATAAGGATATTAAAGGCGTTTATAATAACGGGACTGAAGCCAAGTGACTTCTGCTGCGTCTTCTCCTACCTCAACCCAGACGGTTGAACTCTCCCCCAGCTACACACTCCCTTTGGTATTAATCGTAGCTGCCGTACCTATATTGCTCATACAAATCTGGGTGAGTTTAGCGATCGCTCTTTTTGGGCTCTTTTTATTGTTTCAGACCGTTACCATCCGTCTGCAATTTACCGAAACGGCGTTGGACATTTATCGCTCAGAAACAATGATTCGACGTTTTCCTTATCAGGAGTGGCAAAACTGGCGAATTTTTTGGCCGTCGCTGCCCATTTTGTTTTACTTCAAAGAAGTCAAAAGCATCCACTTTTTGCCTATTCTGTTTGACCCAAAGATGCTGAAAACTTGCCTGGAACAACGCTGTCCCAGGCTTTAAGTTGTTGGCTATGCTTAGCCAAACGAGAGGCAGTGGAACTCATCCCTGTTGAGGAAAGAGTGATTAAGTTGTTAAGTATTACTTGTTAAATGAATTCAGACGAAGCACAAACTCAGAAACAAGAGCCAGTAAAAGAGCCAGCTTTTGAAGCGTTGGAGCATTTGGACGAACAAAACCCTACAAATGAAGTCGCAGTACAACAATCAAATGATGGGGATCGTCAGCACGATCGCATTAGCTCCTCTGAAGTGGGACGGTACGAAAAAGCATCGGAATTAATCAAGGTAGAAGACCAGAGGTCGCAATCTGCACCAGGGCAACCTCTAGCAAAAGAGGACGTTGCTAATTTAGCTCAAACGGTGGCTGATCTGAAGCGTCAAGAACAGGAGTTGAGACAGAAAATTGCGGCTTTACAAGAAACTCAGGTTCAACTTCTCTCCGACCAGTTGGCAAAAACCCAAGCCGCTGTGGAACGAATGGTGCAAGAGGGCGTGGAGGAGCTAGAGCAACGTAAGCAAGCGCTGCAAATTTCGATTGAACAGATGGAACGCCGCCGCGAACGTATCCGGACGGAAATGCGCACCACGTTTGCAGGTGTCTCCCAAGATCTAGCGATTCGGGTGCAAGGGTTTAAAGATTATTTGGTTGGAAGTTTACAAGACTTAGCAAGTGCCGCAGAGCAATTGGATCTATCCCCTCCCTCAGAACTAGCAAAGCCCGTTAGAGAAGAATCCCGTCAACCCGAAAAGGCTTCACCAACTCCTAAATTTGCTGAACAGGGATTTCAAGAGCAAGTCAAACAGATTCGTAACATCCTTGACCAATACCGATCGCTGCCGGATTACTATGGCCCCCCCTGGCAACTACGTCGCACCTTTGAACCGATTCACGCCGAACGCGTCTCAAATTGGTTTTTTACCCAAGGGGGCCGGGGTGCCCTAAAAACAATGGGCAGCCGCTTACAAAATATTTTGATTGCCTCAGCGATCATTTCTGTATTGCGCACGATCTACGGCAATCGCCAGCGTACTCTCATCCTTGCGAATACCCCCGAACGGCTGGGAGAATGGCGTCGAGGATTGCAGGATTGTTTGGGCATCTCTAGAAGTGATTTTGGCCCGGAACAGGGTGTTACCTTGTTTGAGGAGGCTCCCGCCTTGGTACAAAAAGCGGATCGGTTGCTGGCTCAAAAACAGCTGCCACTGATTATCGTTGATGAGACAGAGGACCAGATTAATCTTTCAATGCTGCAATTCCCTCTTTGGTTGGCCTTTGCTCCCGATCCTCAACAGATGTCTCTCTACCAGTATTAGAGTGTAATGTTGTGTCCAAGTCAGGAGTCAGGAGAAAAATTAAATTGAGGAAGAATGCCAATGGCGCTTGAGTGGATTGTGAGTGGGCTACTGTTAATTGCGGCTTATCTGCTAGGGTCGCTCCCTACGGGTTACCTGGCAGGACGACTACTGAAGGGGATTGATATTCGGGACGAAGGTTCCGGCTCTACTGGGGCGACCAATGTTCTGAGAACCTTGGGAAAAGGGCCAGCGCTGCTGGTTTTACTGATTGATGCCCTCAAAGGAGTCGGTGCGATCGCTCTCGTTAATGGCTATTACGCCCTGGTTGAGACCCCCGTAATTTCTTTGACCTGGCAACCGTGGTTAGTAGCGGGTGCTGCCTTCGCCGCCGTACTGGGTCACAGTAAATCAATCTGGATTAAATTCACGGGAGGTAAGTCTGTCGCTACGGGTTTAGGGGTCTTACTCGCCATGTCTTGGCCCGTAGGGTTAGGAGCTTTAGGGGTATTTGCTGTGGTGTTGGCGCTGTTTCGCATTGTTTCCTTAGGTTCAATTACAGCAGCGATCGCAGTTCCTATCCTAATGATTTTCCTCTCGGCACCCCTTGCCTACCAACTGTTTGCTAGTGCGGCTGCCTTGTATGTCGTCGTCAGGCATCGCAGCAATATCCAGCGTATCCTTGCGGGTACCGAACCTCAAGTTGGAAAACCCCTGCCGACAGAACCTCAAAGTAATTAGTGTTGTAGTGTACCCTCTGGCGTGCTCCCTCCACGATCCCTTAGCTATCTAAGAAGGCCAGAAGGTTAATCAACGGCTTCAACTGTTAGACCAACACCTAGAAGTGATGGAAGTGATGTTAGACCAACACCTAGAAGTGATGTCAGACAGAGAGACACTGTTACAAAATGTCTTCGATACCGTCTCCACTGGACTTTTTGTGATAGAGGTCGAAGGGCTCGACGACAGCACAACAGAAAACACAACCTTCCGATTTGTCATGACCAACCCGGCTTATGACAAGCTGCTGTCGATACCCAACAATTCCTTAGCTGGATTATGGCCCCACGAAGCTCTTCCCTCAGAGGTAGCCGACAGATTTTCTAGAAACTACAACCGTTGTCTAGAGCAACGCCAACCCATTAGCTACGAGGAGTCTGTTGAGAGTGAAGCTGATCATCGCACGTTGCTGACGACGTTGTCGCCGATTTTTGCAGCTGATGGGCAAATTTCGCGAATTATTGGCTCATCTCAGGACGTTACTGCCTACACACAGGTAGAGACAGCCTCAAAGCCTGTCCAGCAAGATACTACGGTTAAACCCCAACTCGCACCACCGCAGCTGACGAATGAATTGCTGCCAGTTAACACAGGCGATCGCCAATGGATCGAGGATTTTTTGTGGCTAACGCATCTGTCCTTGGAACAATCCGCGATTATGGCTTGCTTAGTGGAACAAGAGGCACGATTTATCTACGTCAACGATGCCGCTTGCCAACTCCTAGGATATTCCCGCCAAGAGCTACTCTCGATGAGCGTTGGAGACGTTACGCCAGACTTTCCTCCTGAAGCTTGGCCAGAACACTGGCAAGAGGTCAAGCAACGTCGTTCTTTTACCTTTGAGGCTGTTAAACAGAGAAAAGATAACCAACGCTTTCCTGTCGAGATTACAGTTAATTACTTTGAATTCAACGGTGGGGAATATAACTTCGTTCTTGTGCGCAATATCACCAACCGCCAGCAGACTGAGGAAGCTTTATCCCAAGAAAAGGAATTA